>NZ_RZPQ01000197.1:0-8426 GCF_003999135.1 Mesorhizobium sp. M7A.F.Ca.CA.004.06.1.1
CTCTTGGAGATGCCAGCGGATGATCGCCTGGGCGACGGACTTGCCATGTTTTTTGGCGATGCCTGAAATGGTCGGATCGCCGAGCAGCCGGCCGCTGCCCAACGGGCTCCAGCTTTCGATACGGATGTCGTGCTTGGCGTGAAAGTCCCTGACACCGCGCTGCTGGAACTGGGGATGCAACTCGATCTGGTTGACGACGGGCGTCACGCCGGTTTCCGCGATGATCCGCTCCAGATGGTCCTGGTTGAAGTTCGAAACGCCGATGGACTTGATGCGGCCGGCCTGCCGGAGTTCGACCAGCGTCTTCCAGGCCTCGACATATTTGTCCTGGCTGGGCACAGGCCAGTGGATCAGGAACAGGTCGATCTGCTCAATGCCGAGCTTGGCCATGGTGTCATCGAAGGCGCGTAGCGCCGCATCGCGCTGGTGTGCGCCGTTGCGCAGTTTCGAGGTGATGAACAGCTCAGCCCGCGACACGCCGGCGCTGCGGATCGCCTCTCCGACCCCTTCCTCGTTCTGGTAGCCTTCGGCGGTGTCGATCAGACGATAGCCGGCCTCGATGCCCCAACTCACCACCTCGGCGGTAATATCCTGGTCGACCTGCCACACGCCAAGGCCGAGCTGGGGAATGGCGGAGCCGTCGTTCAATGCAATCTGTTCGGGCATGATGGGCTGTCCAGGCATGGGGGGATCCTTTGCAAAGCGGGTCCGGGCGGTCTGCCCGGTGCACAGCCTATCTAGGTCCGACAGGATGCGACGACCAGCCGACAGCGGACAAATTGCCGTGTGAAGTGCGCCTGCAAGTGTGACTTCGGCGTCGGCCGCATCCTCACCGCGGCCGGCGCACCGCCCTCACCACCCCGGCGGATGTGCTGCCGCAATAGAGGCGGTCGCCGCCATCGGATTCCAGCCCCGACACGCCCATGCCGGCCGGCATGTCGAGCTTCTCGAGAACCTTGCCTGATCGCGGGTCGACGCGGCGCAGGTCGCTCTGGTCGCCTTCCCAGGTGGCGTGCCACAGCTCGCCCTCGACCCATGTCACCCCGGTGACGAAACGGTTGGATTCGATGGTGCGCAGGATCGCCCCTGTCTCCGGGTCGATCTGGTGGATCTTGCGTTCGCGATATTGCCCCACCCAGAGCGTCCCTTCGGCCCAGGTCAGCCCGGAATCGCCGCCGCCGCCCGGCGCCGGAATGGTCGCCAGCACCTGGCCGGTATCAGGGTCGATCTTCTGTATCAGGTCGTCGGCAAGCTGGAAGAAGTGCTGGCCGTCCCAGGCGGTGCCGGCATGCGCCGCGACGTCGATCGAGCGCAGCGCTTGGCCGTTTTCCGGGTCGAAGGCGTTCAGCTTCTCGCCCGAGGCGAACCAGACATTGTTGCCGTCAAAACTCACCCCATGCACCCTCTCCACATCTGGAAAGGGTCCGTATTCGCGCAGAATTTCGGCCGCTGACTGTTTCATGTCCTTGTCCTCACTGAGATGGTCTGATGTCCCCTACTAACCACTCGGCAGCGGCGCCGGGAGTAACAAGGTGGTCGTGAATCCCGCCACCGGCGGCGTCATCCAGCGGCGCGCCCGGCCGTGACCGAAAAACTGCACCTTGCCGGCCTCGCCAAGCTGCTCCAGCGCCCGTTGCACACTGCGTTGGCCGGTGCCAAGCGCCAGCGCCAACGCCGAACTCGCCCAGGATTCACCATCGGCAAGGAAAGCCAGCACCGCCGCGTGCCGCTCCTCGATCGGCCGCGCCAGCACCAGCACCTCGCGTGCCTGGCGCGGCGCCAGCGCGAAGCCCTGGCTGGTCGCGCCGATGTCGGCCAGGCCGCGCAATTCGGTGCGCAGCCGGCCGATCTCGACCCGCAGCCGTGCCCGGTGCGATTCATCGGCGTGCCTGCCGCCGAAGGCTTGCGCGATCAGCCTCGCCCTCGACACATCGCCTGGCCACGCTTCGGCGAGCGTACGGGCCAGCGCAAACAGCACCGGGCGCGTTGCCAGCGAGACCGTTTTCTCCTGTTGGCGCACGACATAGCGAAAGCTATCGACCAGCAATGCCGGCGACGCTTGCAACGCCTCGACGTCCTCAAGCAGCAACGAGCGCTGCTCGCCAGCCGCGATCAGCCGCGCCGCCGGTGTGTCCAGCGCCAGGAATGCGCGATCGACTTCAGCGATGAGCCCCGCAATGCCGGCCTGGCGGGCGGCGTGGCGTGCCCACTCCAACGCCCTGCGCGCCCGCTTCGTCTTGAGGCGCCGCATCGCGATGCCGGCGACGGCCAGCCCGTGGGCGGCGCCCGAGGCCGGCGGAAGCGGCATCGGATCGAGCCCGCCCAGCACGTCTTCGGCCTCGTCGAGACGGCCGATCAATAGCAGGCGGCGCACCTTGAGGTGGCCGGCATGCGCTGCGTTCAGCCGGTCGCCATGCTTTTCCAGCGTCGCCCGCGCCGCATCCAAAGCCTTGGCCGGCCAGCCGAGATCGCGTGAGACCAGCGCGATCTCGGCCTCGGCAACGACGCATCTCGCACGCGCAACCGCCTCTTTCGGGCCGAAGCCACGCGCGGCCCGCCGCAGCAGCGCCTTGGCGCGATCAAGATCGCCAAGTTGCGCCATGGCGATGCCGCGCAGCGCCAGCGCCGGCGGATCCTCGCGCAGGGCGACGCGATCCAGCGCGCCGAGCGGATCGCCTCCGGCCAGCGCCAGCGCCGCGGCGGTGATCAGCGAATCCATTCAAATCCCGTCACACTTGTAACTCCCACCCTTGTGCGTCGCCGCCCTAACTTAAATCCGTACCATGAACCGGCAAGCCGCATCGGCCAACTCTATCGGCAACGTGCGGCACGCCAAGGGAGAACCGACAATGCCAACCGACACTCCTCTCCATGACGCGGCCGAAGGCACCGTGAGGATGCGCCACCCCTGCTGCGACGGGCCGGCTCCTGCAAATCCCGTCACACTTGTAACTCCCACCCCCGCGCTTCACCGCCCTATTCTGGCTGACAGCAAGCGACAACAGACTGGCAAAGGAGACGACCAATGACCAAGCACATCGCAATGAAGACCCCGCCGATCGTTTCGAGGCAGGACTGGGAAGCCGCCCGCGAACAGATGCTGGTGAAGGAAAAGGCAACGCTGCGGGCCAAGGACGCATTGGCCGCCGAGCGCCGGCGCATGCCGTGGATGGAAGTCGACAAGGCCTATGTGTTCGAGGGGCCGAACGGCAGAGCGAGCCTGCTCGATCTGTTCGAAGGCCGCCGCCAGCTGATCGTCTACCGCGCCTTTTTCGAGCCCGGCGTGCATGGCTGGCCCGATCATGCCTGCCGCGGCTGTTCGCTGGGCGCCGACCAGGTCGGCCACCTCGCCCATCTCAACGCCCGCAACACCACTCTTGCCTACGCTTCGCGTGCCCCGCAAGCCGACATTGCGCGGCTGAAGCAGCGGATGGGCTGGCAGATGCCCTGGTACACAATCACGGACAGTTTCGACAAGGACTTCGGGGTCGACGAATGGCACGGCCACAACGTCTTCATCCATGACGGCGACCGCATCTTCCGCACCTATCTCATCAACAGCCGCGGCGACGAGGCGATGGGCACCGTCTGGAGCTATCTCGACGCGACGCCGCTCGGCCGCCAGGAAATTTGGGAGGATTCGCCCGAAGGCTATCCGCAGACCCCGCTCTATTCCTGGTGGAACTGGCACGACAATTACGACGCCGGGGCCGACAAGAAATGGGAAGAAGTGTCTGCTGCCGGCGAGGCTGCATTCCGCGACAAGGGCGAGCAGTAACGGTTGTTCAGTCTGGGTTCCTCTCCCCACTCCGTGGAGAGAGGAACCTGTCGTGGCTGGCATGATCATCAAGGATTAAGGCGATGAGCGATATCCATACCGGTGCCGGCAGCACGATCCCGGAAGCCGCAACCCTCGGGCTGGCCGACTGGCTTTGCCTTGCCGCGGCACCGACTTTCGCCGTGATGGCGCTGCTCACCTGCATCTTCAGCGGCGATGCGGCCATGCAGTGCATGGGCATCGACGCCTCGCCCCTCACGGGCATGGCCGCGATGTATCTGCTGATGAGCGCCTTTCATCTGGCGCCCTGGCTGCGGGTGATCTCAGGCCGGCAGGCCCGCTAGACCATTCCAATTCCAGACACCCCACACATCGGAGAAGACAATGAGACTGGTCAGGCTGAGAGCGCCGGGCGGCTTGGGCAATCTCGACCTGGTCGAGGAAGATCCGCCCCAGCCAGGGCCGGGCGAGGTTCTGGTCAGGATCCGGGCCTGCGCGTTGAACATGCGCGACGACTTTGCCGTGCAAGGCAAGATGCCTCTCGCCGACGGCCGCGTTCCGCTCTCCGACGGCGCCGGCGAAGTGATTGCCCTCGGCGACGGTGTCGATGCACTCAAGCCCGGAGACAGAGTCGTCAGCGTCTTCTATCCCTGGTGGCTGGGCGGTGACATGACGCCCTGCACCCGGCGCGATATTCCGGGAGACAGTTTCGACGGCTTCGCCAGCGAGTATGTCTGCATGCCGGCGCACGCTTTCACCAAGGCACCGGCAGGCTATACGCATGTCGAGGCGGCGTCGCTCACCTGCACGGGCGTTACTGCCTGGCGCGGCCTGGTTGTGTGCGGCAAGGTGAAGCCGGGCGACGCGGTGCTGGTCCTCGGTTCGGGCAGCGTATCGCTGTTCGCGCTGCAATTCGCCAAAGCCGCCGGCGCCCGGGTCATCGCCACCTCATCCGACGAGCAGAAGCTGGAAAGGCTCACGCGCCTCGGAGCCGACGCCGTCATCAACTACAAGTCCGTCCCGGACTGGGGTCGCAAGGCCAGGGATCTGACGGGCGGACGCGGTGTCGATCACGTGATCGAGGTCGGCGGACCCGCCACGCTGGCGCAGTCGATTATCGCCTGCCGCACGGGCGGTCACATCGCGCTGGTCGGCGTCCTGACCGGTTTTGCGGCGGAAGTGTCTATCCCTGCCCTGTTTTCCAACCAGATCCGCATCAGCGGCATTTCCATCGGCAGCCGGGCCGACCAGGAGGATATGATCCGGGCGATAGAGACTATCAGGCTGAAGCCCGTCATAGACCGCCATTTTCCGCTGCAGGACATCGCCACCGCCTTCGCGCATTACGAAACCCAAAAGCATTTCGGCAAGGTCTGCCTCGACGTTTGAGCGGCCTCCGCCAGCAGCACGATGAAGAGGACCGTCGGGTCCGCGCCTTCGTCGTGATCCTGCCTAGGTCGCGATGTCGTTGACCGGCATCAGGGGCTTGGGAAGATCGGCCTCGCCGAGCCCGCTGCGCAACTCGATCTCGATGTCGCGGCAAATCTGCGAGATCGGGACGTCGTTGGCGTTGCCCTCGAACGGGTTGGCGCTGCTTTCGCCGACCTGGTCGAGGGACATGTAAGCCCAGCCCAGCAGCGTGCTGAACGGGATCGTCAGCCAGATCGCGATCGACCCGAGCGCCCCACCCAATTTGCCCATATCGGCAAAGACGGGAACGACCCCGAACGGCAACAGCGTGCAGAAGATCATCACGAACATCGAACTGACGATGGCGTATTGCCGGGGATAGGGATTGTTCTTGATGCGATCGCAGCGCGCCTGCTGGTCATGGAAGTCGCGGATCAGCTTGGTCAGTTCGCCATAGATCTGAGGAGGGAGCTTTGTGTCCTTGAACAGCGCATTGACCTGGACAGATTGCAGTTCGAGCAGGGCTATCGCCGGCTGGGGCGATTTCAGGACGTCCTCGGCCTGTTCGGCGAGCAGCGGACGGAATTCGTCGGCGATCGAGCTCGCATCCTCATGGATGCGGTAGCGCCGCCGGTATTCGATATTGGCGGCCCGCGCCATGGATTCCCATGGCATCGGCCGGCGCAGGGAAAAACGCAATGCCGTCATCCAGGCGATGTGGCGATAGATGAGCTGTCTGGCCGTCGGCGCGTCAAGGAAATCCCTGCAGAAATTGGACCACAACCGGCTGCTGGCCGTAATTTGCGTAAAAGCCTGCAGCGCGTCGCTGCTGCGGGTGAACACCTGCGAATTCTTGAACCCGGCAACGAGTGACACGGTGGTGCCAAGCACCAGCACCACCGACCATGGCACCGAAAACCCGGCGATGCCTGGAAGACGGTAAGCCGCCACGGCCAGTCCACTCACCACCACCATGTAGATGACGCTGCGCCGCGACCACAGCGCGAAGTCCACTATTTTGTAGGAGCGGCCTACATACATCGGGTCCCCTCAATTTATCGACAGGTGTGGTTTTGCACGGGCGGAATCTCGTCGCCTCATTGTGCCTTTGCAGCCCCGAACCGCAACCCGTCCATCAACAGCTTGACCAGCCGGCGCGAGCGGTCGCGCCATTCGGGGGTGTCGGGCGCTGAGTAGATGCCGCCCAGCGCGTGCAGCACGTCGGAAGCGTCGACGTCGCCGCGGATGGTGCCGTCGGCCACCGCCGCCTCGACCAGCTGCCGCAAGGCTTGCGACACCCGGCCGAACGTGTCGGAAAACAGCGTCGAATTGGTGGTGAGCACAATGCGCAGGCTGGTCGCCAGGCCGCGCTTGGTGGCGATGTAGTCGACGAAGCGCTGCATCCACTGTTCCAGCGCGACATCGGACGGATGTTTCTGGGCAAGCTCGCCGGCGGCCGCGCAGAGCGCCTCCACCTCCCGGCGATAGACCACCTCGACCAGATGCTCGCGCGTCGGGAAATGCCGGTAGAGCGTGCCGATGCCGACGCCGGCGCGGCGCGCGATCTCCTCCAGCGAGCCATCGATGCCGCGCTCGGCAAAGACCGACACCGCCACCTCGACCAGCCGGTCGCGGTTGCGCCGCGCATCGGCGCGCAGCGGCTTCGCGTCTACGGCCTCGGCCTTCTGTTCTGTAATGGCGGACGGCTCGCTGGCCAATTTTTTCTCCACATCGTGTCAGGGGGCTTGAACCCGGCCGGTTCAGCCACCACGTATTAAACGGAGGCGCCTCCGTTTTAGTGGAGCACCTTTATCATATAATCAGGGGAACCGGTATGTCACGTCTTTCGAACACGCAAGCCGACATCTCCCCTGCCCGCCTGCCTCGCGGGAGATCCGCTGCCATCTCCGCTTTCGCCGTCAAGACCTGACCGAACGGTTACCTTGCCCTTCCGCGGCAAGGCACCAGTTCAATCCCATCCGCGTCAAGCAACTGGAGCCAGACGCCCATGACCAGCCTTCCCATCACCCTCACCATCAACGGCCACCGACACGAACTGGAGGTCGATCCACGCGTAACCCTGCTCGACCTGCTGCGCGAGCGGCTTGATCTCACCGGCACCAAGAAGGGCTGCGACCGCGGCCAGTGCGGCGCCTGCACGGTGCTGGTCGACGGCAAGCGCATCAACTCATGCCTGGCGCTAGCGGTCAGCCATGACGGCGCCCAAGTCTTGACCATCGAAGGCGTCGCCCACGGCGAGGAACTGCATCCGGTGCAGGCCGCCTTCATCGCCCATGACGGCTTGCAGTGCGGGTTCTGCACACCCGGCCAGATCATGAGCACGCTCGGCCTGATCGCCGAGGCACAGGCCGGCGACGATCCCGAACGCATCCGTGAGGGGCTGAGCGGCAACATATGCCGATGCGCGGCCTATGGCGGCATCGTCGAGGCCGTCCTGGAAGCCCAGCAACAGCTTGTCAAAGCCGACCGGAGGACCGCGGCATGAGAGATTTCGATTACATCAGGCCAGCCACCATCCCCGACGCCATCGCCGCGGCAGCCGAGCCGGGTTCGGCCTATCTCGCCGGCGGCACCAATCTGCTCGACCTGATGAAAGGCGGCATCACCAGTCCCGAGCGTATCGTCGACATTTCCCGGCTGCCGGAGCTCAACCGCATCGAACGGCTGGACGATGGTGGCCTGCGCATCGGCGCGCTGGTCCGTAATGCCGACCTTGCCTACGATCCGGCGTTCGCGAAATCCTATCCGGCGGTGGCCGAGGCGCTGCTGTCGGGTGCTTCGGCGCAGCTTCGCAACGCCGCCACCGTCGGCGGCAATCTGCTGCAGCGCACGCGCTGCAGCTATTTCTACGACACCGCCAGCGCCTGCAACAGGCGCGAGCCAGGCGCCGGCTGCGATGCGCTGGGCGGCGAGAACCGCCTGCACGCCGTGCTAGGCTGGAGCGACGCCTGCATCGCCACCCACCCGTCGGACTTCTGCGTGCCGCTGGTGGCGCTCGACGCCGTGGTCGAGATCGAGGGCAAGAAGGGCCGGCGTCATGTGACACTGGAGGAATTCCACCGGCTTCCCGGCGAAACGCCGCAGCGGGAGAATGCGCTAGAGCCCGGCGACCTGATCGTGGCGGTGCGCCTGCCGGCGGAGGCGGCCTCCTTCTCCGCCAATGCCCGTTACCTGAAAGTCCGCGAACGCACCTCTTATGCTTTTGCCGTCGTATCGG
>NZ_RZPQ01000198.1:0-8412 GCF_003999135.1 Mesorhizobium sp. M7A.F.Ca.CA.004.06.1.1
GCATAGGTGCGGCCGCGCTGATGGCGTTTCTGGTCACCGGCCAGCAACTGGCCGGCATGCTCATCGATCGCGTCGGCTTCCTCGGCGTCGCGGTGCGTGAAATCTCGCTCGGCCGCGTTGCCGGCGCGGTGCTGCTGCTGGCCGGAGCGCTGCTCGTCCGGCTCTACTGATGCGCGTCGATCTCTTTGACTTCGACTTGCCGGAGGAGCGCATCGCGCTTCGTCCGGCGGAGCCGCGCGACAGCGCCAAGATGCTGGTGGTCAAACCCGGCGAAGGGTTCGACGACCGCAGGGTTGGCGACCTGCCGTCCTTGCTCAGGGCCGGCGACGTGCTGGTGTTCAACGACACCAAGGTCATTCCAGCGCAGCTCAAAGGCATCCGGAGGCGAGGCGAAGTGACAGCGCAGGTCGAAGCCACGCTGCATATGCGCATGGCGCCGGACCGCTGGCTGGCCTTCATGCGGCCGGGCAAGCGCATTGCCGCCGGCGACCGCATCCATTTCGGCCATGACGGCAATTCCTGTTTGCTCGGTCAGCTCGACGCCACGGTGATCGAGAAAGGCGAGGGCGGCGAAGCGCTGCTTGGCTTCGATCTGTCGGGGCCGTTCCTCGACGAGGCGCTGCACGCGGTCGGCCACATTCCGCTGCCGCCCTACATCGCCTCGAAACGCGACGACGACGAACGCGACCGGGCCGACTACCAGACCATCTATGCAAGCGAGGAAGGCGCCGTCGCGGCTCCGACAGCGGGCCTGCATTTCACGCCGGAGCTTTTTGCAGCGCTTGACAGCAAGGGCATCGAACGCCGCTTCGTCACCTTGCATGTCGGCGCCGGTACGTTCCTGCCGGTGAAGGCCGACGACACCGCCGACCACAAGATGCATGCCGAGACCGGTTCGGTCAGCGAAGCTACTGCGGACGCCCTGAATGCTGCAAGAGCAAGAGGCGGGCGCGTCGTTGCCGTCGGCACGACCTCGCTGCGACTGCTGGAGAGTGCGGCGCGTGAGGACGGTACTCTGGCTGCGTGGTCCGGTCCGACCGATATCTTCATCACGCCCGGCTACCGTTTTCGCACCGCCGACGTGCTGATGACCAATTTCCATCTGCCGCGCTCGACGCTGTTCATGCTTGTCTCGGCCTTCAGCGGCCTCGACACGATGCGTGCGGCCTATGCCCATGCGATCGAGAACCGTTACAGATTCTATTCCTATGGCGACGCAAGCCTGCTTTTCCGAGCGGAGACGAGCGATGGACGATGATCTGCAAGCCTTTGACCGCTATGCGCTGAATGCGGAATTGAAAAAGCTGCGCGCCGGCATTCGCCAGCACCTCGATTCCGCCATGCGCGGCTGCATCCACTACCGCCAGTCGCTCGACAATCAGGCGCCGGACGCCCCGATCCACGACAAGGAATTCAATGGCTAAGCCGTTCAGCTTCAAGGTTCTGGCAACCGACGGCAAGGCGCGACGCGGCGTGATCGACATGCCGCGCGGCGAAATCCGCACGCCGGCCTTCATGCCGGTCGGCACCGGCGGCACCGTCAAGGCCATGTATATGGACCAGGTGCGCGGTGTCGGCGCCGACATCATCCTGGGCAACACCTATCATCTGATGCTGCGGCCCGGCGCCGAGCGTGTGGCGCGGCTCGGCGGTTTGCATGAATTCGCCCGCTGGCCGCATCCTATCCTGACCGACAGCGGCGGTTTCCAGGTGATGTCGCTGTCGAAGCTGAGAAAGCTGACCGAAAAGGGCGTCACCTTCCGCTCGCATATCGATGGCGCCGCCTACGAGATGTCGCCGGAGCGTTCGATAGAGATCCAGGGATTGCTCGATTCCGATATCCAGATGCAGCTTGACGAATGCACGGCGCTGCCGGCCGAGATGAAGGAAATCGAGCGCGCCATGGAGCTGTCGTTGCGTTGGGCCGAGCGCTGCAAGACGGCGTTCGGCGATCAGCCGGGCAAGGCGATGTTCGGCATCGTGCAAGGCGGCGACAACGCGGCGCTGCGGGAGCGCTCGGCGCAGGCGCTGAGCGCGATGGAGCTGAAGGGCTATGCGGTCGGCGGCCTGGCCGTCGGCGAACCGCAAGCGGTGATGCTCGAGATGCTCGACATCACCTGCCCGGAACTGCCAGCGGACAAGCCGCGCTATCTGATGGGTGTCGGCACGCCCGACGATATCCTGAAATCGGTGGCGCGCGGCATCGACATGTTCGACTGCGTGATGCCGACACGGGCCGGCCGCCACGGCCTTGCCTATACAAGGCGCGGCAAGGTCAATCTGCGCAACGCCCGCCATGCCGACGATCCACGGCCGCTCGACGAGGAAAGCGACTGCCCGGCCGCCCGGGACTACTCACGCGCCTATCTGCATCATCTGGTGCGCTCGCAAGAAGCGCTCGGTGCTATGCTTTTGACCTGGAACAACCTTTCTTACTATCAAAAGCTGATGCAGGACATCCGCGCTGCGATCGAGACCGGCGCCTTCGAGGCGCGCGGCGCGGAAATCACCGAGGGCTGGGCGAGGGGCGATATCCCGTTGCTGTGAGGCCTCAAGTGCTGAGCGAATTCGAGGCGCGCAGGCTGCAGCCGGTGATCTGGAACGTGCCATCGGGCTGTTGCTGCAACGTGTAGACCGCCTCGTAATCCTTGCCGTCGGGGCCGACGATCAGCACCTGCTGGACGATCGAACCCGGAGCGGTCTCCTCGACCTTGCCGAAGGAATAGGTCCGCGGCTTGCGCACCGGCGGATAGCCGTTGGTCACCATGTTCATGAAGGCATCGACGGTCGGGAAGATCCGCTTCACATTCGGGGCGGCGAAGCTGTAGGCGGTGGCGCCGTCATTGGCGATGAGGGCCTTTAGCTGACTGTCGATGACGGACTGGCCCGCCTTGATCTCGGCATCGCCGGCCAATACCGACGACGCGAAGAGGAATGGAACGACTGCGATTGCGAAAAAGGCGCGGCGCATGGCCTGTCTCCGTTATCCCGCGAAATATCTTCCCTCGAAATGCTGCTGTCCGAAGACACATCATAACATACGCTTGGCAGCGCATCGCGGTTTCAGCGATTGCGAATATTCACTGGCGATCGGTGACAAGTTCCACGCCAGTGGCGGAGTTGCAGCAGGCGGTAGCCTAGGCCCGAGCCGGCTGAGCATTCATTCCAGCGCTTGAAAGCCCGCCTCCAGTCTGCCAGAAGGGCCGCTGGACTTGGACGTTTAGCGGGACGAAGCCATGAAGGCGTTTTTCGTGCAGATCAAATGCGAGCTCGGCAAATCCTATGAGGTTGCCAGCGCGCTTGCCGATGCCGAGATCGCCTCGGAAATCTACTCCACCGCCGGCAATTACGATCTGCTCGCCAAATTCTACGTCGACGACGAGGAAGACGTCGGCCATTTCGTCAATGAGAAGGTGCAGATTCTCCCCGGCATCAAGGACACGTTCACCGTCGTCACGTTTCGCGCTTTCTAGCCTGGAAACGCATTTGCCCGGGCACGAGGCAAAGGCTGATCAAGGTCATATTTCACCTGCCTCAATTTTAGGCAGGCGCAACATACTGATCGCCCGTATCTCCCAAATCACCGATTGCGCTTGATTTTCTCCGGCGACGTCAGTGAAATGGCGTCACAGGGGAGTATGCGATTGGCAGCGTTCGATGAAATGCTTCCGGAAATCTCCGGATTGAGAAGACCGTATTCGGCTTATGATCGCTGGCTGAAGGAGCAGGATCCGGCCAGGCTGACCGAGAAGATGCAGGACGCCGAACGCGTCTTCCGCAAGACCGGCATCACCTTCGCCGTCTATGGCGAGCAGGAAGCTTCCGAGCGGCTGATCCCGTTCGATATCGTTCCACGCATCATTTCAGGCAATGAATGGCGGCGCCTCACGCAGGGCATCGAGCAGCGCGTGCAGGCGCTAAACGCCTTCCTCGACGACATCTACCACCGCCAGGAAATCCTGCGCGCAGGGCGCGTCCCCAGGGAATTGATCGCCAGGAACGAGGCCTTCCTGCCGGAGATGATCGGGGTCAGGCCGCCGGCCGGCGTCTACACCCACATCATCGGCGTCGACATCGTCCGCATCTCGGAGGACGAATTCTACGTGCTGGAGGATAATGCGCGCACACCGTCGGGCGTCTCCTACATGCTGGAGAACCGCGAGACGATGATGCAGCTGTTCCCCGAGCTGTTCCAGAAGATCAAGGTACGGCCGGTGGAAAACTACCCGCAGCTTCTGCGCCAGTCGCTGGCGGCGGTGCGGCCGCAAAGCACCAAGGGCGCGCCGACCATTGCGGTGCTGACGCCCGGCAGCTTCAACTCCGCCTATTTCGAACACGCCTTCCTCGCCGACCAGATGGGCGTGCAGCTGGTCGAAGGCCAGGATCTGCGCGTCGTCGACGGCCATGTCGCGATGCGCACGACCGAAGGCTACAAGCAGATCGATGTGCTCTACCGACGCGTGGACGATTCCTTCCTCGATCCGCTGACCTTCCGACCGGATTCGGCACTCGGCATACCCGGCATCATGGATGTCTATCGGGCCGGCAACATCACCATCGCCAATGCGCCGGGCACCGGCATCGCCGACGACAAGGCGATCTATTCCTACATGCCCGAGATCATCGAATTCTACACCGGCCGCAAGGCGATCCTGGGCAACATCCCAACCTGGCGCTGCTCGGAGCCCGACAGCCTGAAATACGTGCTCGAGCACATCGACGAGCTGGTGATCAAGGAAGTCCATGGTTCCGGCGGCTACGGCATGCTGGTCGGGCCGGCTGCGACCAAGAAGGAATGCGAGACCTTTGCCAAGAAACTCCAGGCAAAACCTTCGAATTACATCGCCCAGCCGACGCTGGCGCTGTCGACATGCCCGATCCTGACGGAAAAGGGGCTGGCGCCGCGCCATGTCGATCTCAGGCCTTATGTGCTGGTCTCCGATCGCATCCAGATCGTGCCCGGCGGCCTCACGCGTGTCGCGCTGAAGGAAGGCTCGCTGGTCGTGAATTCCTCGCAAGGCGGCGGGACGAAAGATACTTGGGTGCTGGATGATTAAAGCGAATAGCGAATAGTGAGTAGCGAATAGGGGAAGGAGGGCAGCAAGACGGCGATCAATTCTTACAGGGACCTAATTGTTTGGAAAGCGGCCGTCGAGTTGGCGGTGGATTGCTATTCGGTAACCAAAGCCTTTCCAAGCAGCGAAATCTACGGGATGACCTCTCAGATGCGGCGGTCTTCCGTATCAATTGCAGCAAACATCGCCGAAGGGCATGGGCGGGAGAGTACGGGATCATTCATTCAATTTCTGCGCATGGCGCAGGGATCTCTCAAAGAGTTGGAAACACACCTGATCTTGTCTGAAAAAGTAGGGTTGATGGTTGAAGCAGAGGTGGTGCGTTTGCTTAGCAAGGCCGATGAGATCGGGAAAATGCTACGTTCCATGATCAGGAGTTTGCAACAAAAATCATGAAGCTGATTTTCCCCTATTCGCTACTCACTATTCGCTATTCGCTCGAAATCGGGGCACGATGATGCTTCTCGGCCGCACCGCCAACGGGCTTTACTGGATGAATCGCTATATCGAGCGGGCGGAGAACATGGCGCGCTTGGTCGATGCCGGTTTGCGCATGGCGCTGACTCGTACCCAGAGTGCCTCGGAAGAGTGGAATTCGGTGCTGCTCAGCGCCGGTTCCGACGTCACCTTCAGCCAGAAATATTCTGACTATACCGCGGCCAACGTCGCCGACTTCCTGTTGCGCGACACGTCGAACCCGTCGAGCACGATGGCGTCGATCGAGACGGCCCGCAACAATGCCCGCATGGTGCGTACCGCGCTGACGCGCGAAACCTGGGAAAGCATCAACGAAGCCTGGATGTCGCTGAAGCGGATGCTGGCCAAGCCGATCGACGAGCGCGACCTGCCCAGCGTACTCGACGCCATCAAGCGCGAGACGGCGCTGATCCGCGGCTCGTTCTACGGCACCATGCTGCGCAACGAGATCTTCGACTTCTCGCAGCTCGGCACTTATGTCGAGCGCGCGGACAACACGGCGCGCATCCTCGACGTGAAATATTATGTGCTGCTGCCGTCGATCTCCTGGGTCGGCTCGACGCTCGACAATTATCAGTGGGAATCGATCCTGCGTTCGGTCTCGGCGCATCGCTCCTATCGCTGGGTCTACGACGCCGATTACAAGCCGACCAACATTGCCGATTATCTGATCCTCAATGTCCGCATGCCGCGCTCGCTGATGTTCTGCTATCGCTTCCTGTCGGAGCATCTGAAATTCCTCGGCGACGATTACGGCGAGCGCCATGCCTGCCACGCAACGGCCGAGAAGACGCAGACAATGCTGAGAGCCGGGTCGATCAAGGGCATATTCGACGCCGGCCTGCATGAATTCCTTGCCAATTTCATTCGCGACAACACCAAACTGGGCGAAGAGATCGCACAAGATTATCGGTTCAATTGAGCATGGTCCCGAAAGGTGGGAGCCGGTTTTCTCAGACAAATGAAACCGTTTGTCCGGAGATCGTGCTCACAAACGGAATAGAAGCATGCGGCTGAAGATCACCCATCGGACCGAATACCGCTACGACGCGCCGGTGCACTATCTGTTGCAGCGGCTGCGGCTGCTTCCGGTCAGCGGGTCGACGCAGACCGTTCTGTCCTGGGCCTTGACCATCGAAGGCGCGCGCGAAGAAGTTCGCTTTGTCGACCATTTCGGCAATGACACAAGGCTGCTAAGCGTCGAGGGCGAGCGCGACTTCATCACGGTGGAAGCATCAGGCGAAGTGGTGACACGCGACACCGCGGGTGTCTCGGGGCCGCACCAGGGCTTTACGCCGCTCTGGCTGTACAGCCATGAGACGCCATTGACGGTGATCGGCAGCGGTATCCGCGAACTCGCCGCATCGGTCGGCAAGGGCAGCGACATCGAAAGGCTGCACCGGCTGATGGCTGTCATCGGCGAGCGCGTTGTCTACACGCCCGGCACCACCAGTGCGACGACGCCGGCGGAGGAAGCCTTGGCGCTGAAAACCGGGGTCTGCCAGGATCATACCCATATCTTTGCCGCCGCGGCGCGTGCCATGGGCTTTCCGGCCCGCTATGTCAGCGGCTATCTGATGCTGGAAGCCACGGTCGAGCAGGCGGCCAGCCATGCCTGGGCCGAGGCGCATGTTTCGGGTCTCGGCTGGGTTGCCTTCGATGCCGCCAATGGCATTTCACCCGACGAGCGTTATGTAAAGGTGGCAACGGGCCGCGATTACCGCGACGCCACGCCGGTGTCGGGAATTCGGCTGGGACAGGCGGAAGAACAGCTTGCGGTCACCGTCACGGTGGAGCAGTAATCCTCGCAAGATTGCTGCCGAGCGATTCATCGTTTCAAGGAAACGCCGAACCGCTCTATCCCCTTGTTTTAACGCAATTCCGGACGGAAAACCGCTTCACACTTTTCCTGGAATTGCTCTAGAAGAGATTCCATGACCTATTGCGTTGGCCTGAAGATCGATCGCGGGCTCGTGTTCATGTCGGACACGCGTACCAATGCAGGCATGGATTCCATCTCCACCTTTCGCAAGATGCATGTCTGGGAAGAGCCGGGCGAGCGCGTCATCGTTTTGATGTCGGCGGGCAATCTGGCGACGACGCAGGCCGTGGTCAGCCTGCTCGACGAGCGCACCAAGGCGATCTCCGAAAGACATTCCACGCTGCTCGAAACGCCGTCGATGTACCAAACGGTCCGCATTGTTGGCGACACGGTCAAGGAGGTCATCGCCAATTCGTCATCCGCTGGCGAGAAGGCGGATTCCTATTTCAATGCGTCCTTCATCCTCGGCGGTCAGATCAAGGGCAGCGAGCCGCGCCTGTTCATGATCTATCCCGAAGGCAATTTCATCGAATCGACCGATGACACGCCGTTTTTCCAGATCGGCGAGACCAAATACGGCAAGCCGATCATCATCCGCGCCTACGAAAAGACGATGAGCCTCGCCGAGACGGTGAAGCTGCTTTTGGTGTCGTTCGATTCGACGTTGAAGTCGAACCTGTCCGTCGGCTTGCCGCTCGACCTGCTGTTCCTGGAGAAGGACGCCTTCAAGGTCGGATTGAAGAAGCGGATCGGCCAGGACGACCAGTATTACCGCACGATCTCCGACGGCTGGTCGAATGCGCTGAAGACGGCCTTTGCCAGCCTGCCGGATTTCCCGGGCTGAGGCGTGCGGCATCCGTTGTCGGTTGCGTCTATTTCACGCGTTAATTAATAAAGAGACCAGCCGCGATGGATGGTGGCGGTCGATCATGTCGGGAGGACAGGATGAACAACGATGATTTCCGGCAATGGTCGCGCCGCGCCGCCGACTGGGGCGCCGACTACCGCAATACGCTACGCGAGCGGCCGGTGCGGCCG
>NZ_RZPQ01000199.1:0-8410 GCF_003999135.1 Mesorhizobium sp. M7A.F.Ca.CA.004.06.1.1
CCTCACGCCCACAGCCCAACCGAACCGCCTCGCCCGCATTGAGTTCGGACCGAGACGACGATGCGGCAAGCTTGACAATGAATTTCAGGCCGCCCGCCGTCACAGCGACGAGCCGGATGTGATCCCCGACATAAACGGACTGAACGACGGTTGCCGCAATCACGTTGAGGGCGGTGGAGCCATCGTGCAATAAGGACATGCGCTCGGGCCTGATCGACAGCGTCACCCTGGCGCCCGCAGGGGGCGTCGCGCCAGGGGAAATGGCGTTCAACACCAGATCGCCATCGTCGAGATGGACGGCCACGCCACCGTTTTCACCGCCGGCAAGCACGGTGCCGGACATGCGGTTGTTCTCGCCGATGAAGCTCGCCACAAAGCTGCCCGTCGGACGCTCATACAGTTCGCGTGGTGTCGAAAGCTGCTCGATGCGGCCGGCGCTGAACACCGCGATCCGGTCCGACATGGTCAGCGCCTCGGTCTGGTCGTGTGTCACATAAACGAACGTGACGCCGAGCCGGGCATGGATATCCTTGATTTCGAACTGCATCTGCTCGCGCAATTGCTTGTCGAGGGCGCCGAGCGGTTCGTCCATCAGGACAAGATTTGGTTCGAAGATCAGGGCGCGGGCAACCGCGACGCGTTGTTGCTGGCCACCCGAAAGCTGCGCCGGACGCCGGTTGCCGAATTCGGGCAACTGGACCATGTCGAGAACGTTCCTGACACGTCGCGTCACCTCGTCGCGGCCAAGTTTGCGGACCTCGAGCGGGAAAGCCAGGTTTTCGGCGACCGTCATGTGCGGGAAAAGCGCGTAGTTCTGGAACACCATGCCGATGCCGCGACGATTGGCGGGAACGTTGTCGATGCGCTGACCGTCAATGAGGATTTCGCCCTCGGTCGTATCTTCGAACCCCGCAAGCATCATCAACGCCGTCGTCTTGCCAGACCCGGAAGGCCCCAGCAGCGTCAGGAATTCGCCGCGCATGATTTCCAGGTCGAGCTGACGCACCGCCTGGACCGTCTGCCCGTAGCGCTTGCTGACGCCACGAAACTCGACATGAACCGGGCCACGCGGGGATCCGCCCATCACCGCGCCTGCGCCTTGGGATCACGGCGTGCCGAAGCCGGGCGTTTGCGCGCAGGCTGAGCCTCAGCCGCCGCGGCGGCGCGAAGAATGATGTCGGCGGCCTCGCGCAGGTCGGCCACCAGCGCCTTGCGCGCAGCCGCGCCATCGGCGCGACGCAGCGCCGCGAGCATTTCGTCATGATGGTCAAGGCCCAGGCCGTAGGTCACGTCCGAGCGGACGATGTTCAAGAACGGTCCTGCTTGCAGCCACAATTTCTCGATGATTTGCTGGATGAGAGGTGACCGCGCGGCATGGTACATCGTGAAATGGAAGCGCCTGTTCAAGCCGAGATAGCTAGCCATGACATTGCTCTCGACGCATTCGCGCATCAGCCCGTTCAGCTTCGCCAATTCATCGAGTTCTTCGGGCGTGATGGTCGTCGCGGCCCACTCGGCCGCCGTTCCTTCGACGCTGCAGCGCACACGCACCAGATCCGAAATACGCGCCACCGTGGCCTCGGGGACGATGACGCCCCGATTTGGGTGGTCGAACATTGCCTCGTCGCTGACGAGTTGCCGCAAGGCCTCGCGCACCGGCATGGCGCTGGTCCGGTACTGTTCGGCAAGCTGTCGCACGACCAGTCTTTGGCCGGGCAGGAAGTCACCGTTCATCAGTGCTTCCTTCAAGCCCGTATGGACACGAACATGAGCTGTCTTTTGCGCGGCTGAGCCGGCACTGGCATTCTTGCGATCAAGCATCAGTTTGTCCGGCGCGGCAGTATTTTGAGGTTGCTCGACAGGAAATCGTCGAATGCGCCGGCGAAGCCGTCGAGTTCGGTGTCGCCAAATGGCAGTGACAACGCCAGCATGCCGCGCGGCGTCACGTAGTACCCTCGCAACAGCATTTCGATATGCCAAAGCGCAATCACCGAAGGATCGGCATCGTCGAGCCGCGCCGGAGTGTCCACCGGCCCCCTGACGAAATGCAGGTTCATCAACGACCCACGCCCTATGACGATGCCCTCGACGCCATGCCTTTCAAGGGAGACGTTCATCGCTTCGCGCAAGCGATCGCCGCGCCCATTGATGGCGCGGCTCGCCTCTTGCGTCAGCACCTCGGTCAGACCGGTGAAGCCAGCAGCCATGCTGAGAATATTGTTGTTGAACGTCCCGCCATGCGAGAACGCACCGGGCAAAGCCGGATCGAAGCGATCGACGAGGTCGGCGCGTCCACCGAATGCGCCAAAACTGGCGCCGCCGCCGATATACTTGCCGAGCGTCACGAAATCGGGAAAGATTTCATGTGCGCCATGGAGCGCGCGGTAGTCGAGGCGCGAGGTCATCACCTCGTCGAAGATCAGCAGCGCGCCGGTCTCCTTCGTCGCCGCGCGCAGCGCTTCCAGGAACTCACGCGTCGCCGGGATGCAGCCGCCGCCGCCCATCATCGGCTCGACGATCACTGCGGCAAGCTCGTCGCCCTGTTCCTTGATGAGCGCCACGGCGCCTGCACTATCGTTGTAGTCGGCGAAGACAAAGGGGAAAGGCAAATTGAGCGGTGAGCCGCCATGCGCAAAAGTGAGTACGCCGCCATGATAGCCCTCGCGGAAGGCGAGGATCTTCGAGCGCTGCGTGATGGCGCGAGCCGCCGAAATCGCCATGATGTTCGCCTCGGTGCCCGAGTTGCAGAAGCGCACGCGCTCTATGGCCGGAAAACGGTCGACCACCGCGGCAGCCAGGCGCGCCTCATAGCGGTTGGGTGCGCCCAGCATGATGCCACCCTGTATGACGTCCACAAGGGCCGCCGAAATCGCCTTGTCGGAGTGGCCGTAGAAACCGGCACTGTATTCCGAGACCAGGTCGACATAGGTATGGCCGTCCAAATCGGTCACCCTGCAGCCTTCACCGGAAACAAACGATACGGGGAATGGCCGATACCATAGAACAGCCCTCGTATTGCCGCCCGGCAACGATGCCGCGGCCTCGTTCTGACGCGCCCGGCTGTTCGGGTTGGCGTCAGCGAAACGCTGTCGCGCCTCGTCCAGAACAGCAGCGAGACTGACATTGGCGCGCAGGTCTCTAGTGCCTTGCAGCATTCGATCAAATCTCCTCGTCTTTTCAACTTTTTTGCACCATATCGCAAATTCCTGTTGCTAATCAATCGATTTTGCGTTTGAAATTTGATCAAATCTGCAACGATAAGAAAGGGGAACTGCAATGAGGACTTATCTGCAAGCCGTATCTGCCGCCGCGATCTGCCTCGCGACCTCGACTTTGGCCGCGTCCGCGGCCGACCCCGTCACGGTGGTCGGCTGGGGGGGTACATGGGACAAGGCCTACAAGGATGGGGTCTGGGACAAGTACACCGAAAAGACGGGCGTTCCGATCGTCATGGAAGAATGGGGCGGCGAGGTCGCCAAGGTGCGTGCCCAGGTGCAGGCGGGCAACATTACCTACGACGTCGTCTCGGTCGAAGCGCCCGCCATGGAAGTCGGCTGCGCCGAAGGCCTGTTCGTCCCGCTGACGCCCGAGATCACCGGCGACGCGGCGAATTATCTCCCAGGCACCCTGCACGAATGCGGCGTCGCATCCGACACCTGGGCTACGGTCCTTGCCTACAACACGAAGGTCTACAAAGGTGACGCCGCGCCGAAGAGCTGGGCGGATTTCTGGAACGTCGAGAAATTTCCGGGAAAGCGCGGGCTTTACCAGCAGGCACAGTTCACGCTGGAAAATGCGCTGATGGCCGACGGCGTTAAGCGCGAGGACATGTACAAGGTGCTGGGCACGCCGGAAGGCGTCGACCGGGCTTTCGCCATGCTCGACAAGATCAAGGCGCACGTCGTCTGGTGGTCCACAACGACGCAGGGCATCCAGAACCTCGACAGTGGTGAAGTGGCTCTCAGCGACGCGTTCAATGCGCGCATCACCAACGAAGCCATCAACGAGAAGAAGCCCTATGCGATCGCATGGGACGCTGGCTTCTTCTATGGCACCGACTACTGGGCGGTGGTGAAGGGCGCGCCGCACCAGCAGGCCGGGCTGGATCTCCTCAAGTGGTTCTCCATCCCTGAAAACCAGGCCGGCTTCTCGAAACTCTATGCCTATGGCACCGGCCGCAAGGAAGCCGCCGACCTCATTCCCGCGGATTGGAAGGCCTACCTGCCGACGTCGCCGGAGCACCTTCAGTACGGCGCCTCCTATGACAACGACTTCTGGACCGAGCACAAGGAAGCACTGGAAGAACGCTTCAAGGCCTGGCTCGCGAAGTAACCCAGGCATGTTGGTCGGGACAAAGCCGGCTATGAAGCGGCGCCAACGGGGCGGCATGCTCGCCCTGTTGACGACCCCGCTTATTCTGTTCGTCGTCATTCTGTTTCTGTGGCCGGTAGCGCGCTTCCTCGCTCTGGCCGTCGACAACTCGGATTTCTCGAACAACCTGCCGCGCACAATTGCCGCTCTGGCGGGCTGGAATGCGGATAGCGGCCTGCCTGGCGAACCCGTCTTTGCAGCACTCGTCGAGGATTTGGCCGACGCGCGGCGCGCCGGGAAGGAAGGCGTCCTGGCGCAACTCGTGAACCAGCGCGTGGTCGGCAGCCGTTTCCTCGTCATCAAGACGGCAAAGGATGCGGCCGACGGCAAGCTCGACATGCGCCCCGTGCGCGACGAGGTGCTCGCCAAACAGGCCGGTTGGAAAAACATCGATCTCTGGCAGGTCATAGCGCGTCAGCAAAGCGCGCGAACGGACTATTATCTGCTTGCGAGCCTGGACCTGAAGCGAGGCGCGGACAATTCGATCGAAGCCGTTTCCGCCGACCGCGCCATCTTCGTCGACGCGCTGCTGCGTACGATCTGGATCAGCATCGTGGTGACCGTCATCTGCGCGGTGCTCGCCGTGCCGCTGGCGCAGGCAATTGTCAGCGCGCCCCCGGCCTGGTCGAAGCTGATGTTCGCGTTGATCCTGTTTCCGCTCTGGACATCGCTGCTGGTGCGCACCGTCATCTGGATCATCGTGCTGCAGAAGAACGGCCCCGTGAATTCCACTCTGCTCGGATTGGGTATCGTCAGCGAACCCCTCGACCTCATCTACACCCGCTTTTCGCTCTATTTGGCGATGGTTCAGGTTCTGCTGCCTATGATGGTGCTCTCCGTCGTCGCTGTCATGCGGCGGGTTCCGACCACCTACATGCGCGCGGCACTGTCGCTGGGTGCGCCGTGGCTCACGGCATGGCGCCGCGTGCAGTTGCCGTTGATCCTGCCAGGGATCCTGTCTGGCGGGGCGATCGTTTTTGTCTTCGCACTTGGCTACTACATCACCCCGACGCTTGTCGGCGGGCCGACCGACCAGATGATCTCCAGCTACATAGCTTTCTACACGAACAGCACACTGAACTGGGGCATGGGTGCAGCGCTTTCGCTGCAACTGCTGATGATCCTCGTGTTGTTTGCGTTGCTGTTCTGGACGGCGTCCGTCCTCTTCCGCCGCAAGGCGCATGTCGCATGAGCGCCGACCGCTTCCGGAAGTGGCTGATGTATGCCTATGCGGCGACGTTGCTGGCGTTCATCATCCTGCCCCTGCTGATCGTGATCCCTATGTCGCTGACCTCGAGCAATTCGCTGGCATTTCCGACGCCGGGCTGGTCGCTGCGCTGGTATGCCGAACTGTGGGTCGACCAGCGTTGGCCGAACGCACTGTGGAACTCGGTCGTCATCGGGCTGTCCACCACGGTCCTGGCGTTGCTGCTCGGCATACCTGCGGCGATCGGACTCGCCTGGGGCGATTTTGCCGGCAAACGGATTCTCTACGCGATCATCGCCGCGCCCTTGGTGACGCCGGTTGTCATCGTCGGCGTCGCGGCTTTTTCATTCTTCGCCACACTGGGACTCGTCGGCAACAAGCTATCCATCATTCTGGTGCATACGGCGATGGCCGTGCCTGTGATGCTGACGACTGTCGTCGCCAGCCTTTCGACCTTCGACCGGACATTGGTTCGCGCGGCCGCATCGCTCGGCGCCGGCACCATCCGCACATTCTTCAAGGTAGTGCTGCCGCTGATAGCGCCGGGCGTCATTACAGGGGCCATCATCGCCTTCATCATCTCTTTCGACGAAGTCGTCGTCGCAAGTTTCCTCTCGACAGGCGCGGAGCGAACCTTGCCTCGCATGATCTTCTCCGGGGTTCGCGAATCCATCAGCCCTGCCATCGCGGCCGTCGCTGTGCTGCTGATCGCATTCTCTGCGACCCTGCTTGGTGTCATCGCCATCCTTCAGGGCCGCTCGCAAACTCTCCGCGCAAGGGCATCGGCATGAGACTGGTTCCATCGGTACAGCAGTTGGAGACCGAGATGACGACCTGGCGGCGGCATCTGCATGCCAATCCAGAACTCGGCTTCGAAGAGTTCGAGACGGCGCGTTTCGTGGCGGACAAACTGCGCTCGTGGGGCATCGAGACGACCGAAGGCGTCGGACGGACAGGTGTCGTCGGTACGCTCAGGGGCAGGCTCGGCGCTGGTCGCAGTCTTGGCATCCGAGCCGACATGGACGCCCTGCCGATGACCGAGGCGCGGCCGCTGCCGCATGCATCCCGCATTCCCGGGAGGATGCATGGCTGCGGCCATGACGGTCACACGACGATGCTGCTCGGCGCAGCCTCGGCGCTTGCCCGCTCGCCCGACTTCGCCGGCACCGTGCATTTCATTTTCCAGCCGGCCGAGGAGGGTCGAGGTGGGGCACTCGCCATGCTGAATGATGGCCTTTTCGAGCGTTTCCCCTGCGATGAAGTCTACGCGCTGCACAATTGCGAACGGCCTCTCGGCGAGATCGCCGTCCACCGCGGAACGGTGGCCGCGGCGGCCGATCGCTTCGAGATCGTCGTCCATGGAAGGGGCGGCCACGCGGCGATGCCGCATCTGGCGATCAATCCACTCCCCGTCGCCGCGCGCATCCTGCTGGCGATAGAAGCCCTGCCCGGTCGCCTGACCGATGTGCACTCTCCGGCAATCGTCACCGTTGGCAGCCTGCGCGCCGGCGAAGCCTTCAACACCATCCCCGATGCGGCGTTTCTGACCGGCACCGTGCGCACCTTCGACCATCAGGTTCAAAAGACGCTGGAGATGGCAATCCGCCGCATCGCGAAAAACGAGGCTGAAGCTTTTGGCGCCAGCGTCGATATTCGCTACGAAACGCCCTTCGCGCCGACGATCAACACTCCGGCGCAAGCCGACGCGATGATCGCGATTGCGAACGAGGTGATGGGCTCGGAACGTCTCGTCGTCGATCCGCCTCCCGAGATGGGTTCTGAAGATTTCTGCTACATGTTGGAACAGCGGCCGGGCTGCTATTTCTTGCTTGGCCAGGCGGACGACGCGCACCAGGCCGCCGCGCACGACACCAATTACGATTTCAACGACGCTATCCTGCCGATGGGCGCCAGTCTTTTGGTCAGGCTGGTGGAGCGCCGCCTGTCCGCGGCAGGCGCATCGTGATGCAGTTGCCGGAAAAAGACATCCGCTGGCGGAGCCATTGGCTGCGGCAGGCATTGCCCGAGGACCCGGACCTTGCGCCTCCGCTCGAAGAGACAACGCAGGCCGACATCTGCATCGTTGGCGGCGGGTATCTCGGACTGTGGACCGCCATTCGCCTCAAGCAGCACAATCCAGGCTTCGACGTTGTCATTGTAGAGCGCGACATTTGTGGTGGTGGCCCGAGCGGCCGCAATTCCGGAATGGTGCTTTCGGCGTGGACCAAATACAGCGCGCTTGCCGCGCTGCGCGACGGAAACGACGCGCTTTCGATCATCAAGGCATCCGAAGCCGCGATCGGCGGCATCGAGGCTTTCTGCAAGACCGAGGCAATCGACGCCTGGTTCGATCGCATCGGCTGGATCTGGGGCGCTACGTGCGAAGCACAGCTTGGCGCCTGGGACGACGCGTTAAACAAGCTGGCAGCGCACGGCTACGTCCCGGCGCGGCGAGTTTCGCGCCCGGAGATCGCGGCGATGGCCGGTACGACGAGCCACCTTGGCGGTGCGTTCGACGCTTCGTCGGCAACTGTGCATCCAGGGTTCCTGGTGCGCGGCCTGCGTCGTGCAGCGCTGAACCGCGGCGTTCGGATCTATGAAAAGTCGCCGATGAAGCGGTTTTCGCGACGTGGCAAGCTCACGGTGGAAACGGCGAAAGGAACTGTGTCCTGCGGCAAGGTCGTGCTTGCCATGAATGCCTGGTCCGGGGCGATTCCGGAACTGGCCCCTGCGATCTTCAACATCTCCAGCGACGACGCCATGTCACAGCCCATTCCAGGCCTTCTCGACAAGGTCGGCTACCGCCGGGCGCCGCTGATGATCGATTCCCGC
>NZ_RZPQ01000019.1:0-20591 GCF_003999135.1 Mesorhizobium sp. M7A.F.Ca.CA.004.06.1.1
GGGTGGCCAGTTCTCCTTTAACCTGGGCAGTCTCGGCGTAGGCGGCCTCAAGTTTGCGCGCCATCTGCTTCTGATTTCGCTGCAGGTCCAAAATCATCTGATAGAGTTGTTCGTTGCTTGGCGCCCCCGCTAGCGCGGGGGTAATCCCGACATAGATGGATGCGAAGGTTAGAATAGAACAACTGGCAAATAAAACTCTCTTATGCTGCCGCATCCCGCACCCCTTCTGCGCACCGCCGCCCTCGTTATCTACCTCGCCACGCGCACGACACATTCCTGTTCGATTGCGCATAGAATGCGAACTATCTAACGAATGCGGATTTATCCAATCCTTTCCTTGAAGTAATTAATCTCGTGATTCCTCACAATCGCAGTAACTGTCATATCATTACACTTACTGTCAGTCGTTTGAGGATGCTCCTCGAATTCCTCCCTGTCCTCTCCCAAATTGATGAGATCGGCAATCTTCTCTCTGGACAGGGTCCGCACGATCATTCTAATCGGTGAAGGCGAAGCCTGACCCTCGAATTGCGTGCAAGGGGAGAAGCATGTCGGATTTCTTGGCTCTTCGACGCAACCGGCTCACGATGGTGTCCAGGTGGGCATAGTTGAAGTCATAGATGTCTGCGCCCATGGCTTCGACGAGCGCGCGGCGATCGACGGTCTTGCCGCGCTCACTGAACAAGCGTTCCAAAAAGTGCCGTTCCGAGGTGGTCAAGCGAAGGCGATGGCCCATGCCGTCGGTAAGCACCCAGCAGCCTTCCTCCAGGGTCCATCGTGGGGCCGGAGACGAAGGGGCGCGGCGCCTGTTGAGACGTTCATTGAGCGTCATCACCGTGGCAGCAAGCTCCCGAACATCAATGGGTTTGACGAGGTAAGCGTCAGCGCCCGCTTCAAGACCATTGAGCCGGTCGTCGATGGAACTCCGGGCCGTCGCCATGACGATCCCGACCGATTGCAAGGCCCGCAAATGGGAAGCTATGGAAAGGCCGTCTTCGCCCTCCAGGCCAATGTCGAGAATGACGATTTCAGCCGGCTTGGCGGCGCAGGCTCGGTAGAGGGCGGCAGCGTTGTGAAATCCATGTACGTTCAGGCCCAATCTGGATAGTCCGAAGACCATCTCCTCGCGGAAATCCCTGTCGTCATCAACAAGATAAACAAGGGGGGCGATCACGAGATCGCCCGCTTGTAGCCTTCTCCGACCATCTACGGACCCCATGCAGCAATCTGATAGCATTCGATTTCATTTATTCGCCGCATTGTCTATATTGTTTGTGTGTCTTGTGCCGCAAACGTTATGGGCGCTTCCGCTGAAACCGACGGACGGCCTCAAGGCTCCGGTTTCACTCAGCGGTCACCTCGCAATCTTTCATGATCCCACCGGCGCGCTCACGATCAACGATATCGTTTCCAAGCGCTCCAACATCCAGTTCGAACCCATCCCTTCGATGCTCACGCGGGGCTACCAAAAGGGCGCAATCTGGGCCCGGTTCTCCCTGTCTGCCTCAACGGCTCCAAGGCAATGGCTGCTGCAGGTAGAACGGCCCTTGATCGAACACATCACGCTGTATGTCTCTGACGGGGCGGGAGGTTATTCGGTCTTGCCCCCTAGCCAACTCAACCTAGGGGATGGAGCAGACGCCGACGCATATCCGGCCGTCTTCCCGATCTCCGTGCCGTCCACTCGAACCGATTATTACATCCGACTCCAATCGTCGACCTCGATCACCACTTCGCTGAACCTTTGGCAGAGTCAAGGCTATGAAGAGTATCGCCGATTCGACGATTGGATCATGGGCATGGTGGTTGGCGCTATTTTCGTCATGGTCTTCACCAATTTTCTGTATGCCGTATGGCTCAGGGATTCTTTATATCTTCTATACATCGCAGTTATCATAGAGTCTGGGCTAATAAGTCTCTTCCACATGGGATATGCATCCGAAGTTCTGATGTCCCTAGAGCCGAAAATCATACACCTAATTTGGGGTATTATCGTTTGCTTATACAGTATAGTCATGATGTTATTTTTGGCTAGACTATTTGAGTTTCACCGTCATTTGATCTGGGCGTGGCGCGTCTCCCAGGGTGTTGTACTGCTCAATGGCATCGCCTTGGCTTTTGCGATTGCGGGACGCTACGGCGACGTCGGGTTTTTCGTATCGCGACTGCAGCAGCTGTCTCTCATCTTCATTTCGCTGCTAGTGCTCTATCTGCTCATTGTGCGGCGACGGTATCAATACCTACTGTCGGCGATTGCATTTTTGGGCGTAATCTCTGTCCTGCTGGTGATGCAGGTGATGTATACTGGGGCCAACCCGTTCCAGCTGGACGGCTCTTTGTCCAGATTCTTGGCCGGCGGGACCGTGATTCACCTGGCGTTGCTCAGCGCAGCCGTCGCAAAGAGAACGCGGCTTGCCGAGCGCAGCTTGAGCGAGGAGAAGGATCGCGTCATCGCAGTGTCGCGGTTGGCCGAGCAGGAGCTGACTGTCAAGGTGCGCGAAAGGACCGCAGAGCTTGGGGAAAGAAACGCCTCGCTCAAGGTGGAAGTGGATCGACGTCACCAGCTTGAACTCAAGCTCAGGCAGGCTCTGGACACCGCCAACGATGCTCTGGCTCAGCAGCGGGACTTTGTGGCCTTGGTATCTCATGAGTTTCGCGGCCCCTTGGCCGTCATCTCTGCCGCCGCCGACAATCTGTCATCTTCTGCAGGTGAAAGCGCCGACAATATCAAGTTGCGCACCACAAGGATCCGCCAGACCGTCAAAAGGATGTCATCGCTGATTGAAAACGTCCTAGCCTTCGACCGGCTCAATGGTGGGCAGAAAACTCTTCCCACGATCAAGATGTTCGACCTGAATGAGGTTTTGCACGCCGCCGAAGCGGGGTTGGATGATGCTGCGGCCGGACGTGTTAGCTTCACTCACGGCGACGAAGTGATTGTGAAAGGTGACCGCAACCTGCTGGAGATTGTAATACAAAATCTGATCCAGAACGCCCTGAAATACTCATCGGTGACCAGCTCTGTGACGATCCGGCTGTCGACTGAGCAGGGCGTGGCGTTTGTACACGTGGTGGATCAGGGCTCTGGCGTAGCGCCCGACGACCACGAGTTCATATTCATGAGGTACTATCGCGCCGCGGGCCAATTGGTAAACGGCTCCGGTTTAGGGCTCTACATTTCACGCGAGATCGCCCGGCAGCACGGCGGCGGTCTCATACTGGCCGCCAGCGACATCAACGGGTCGACATTCCGCCTCTCACTGCCCGTCGAGGGGAACTGGCCTGCCCCTGAAAAGTGACCCTCCCTGACGTATGGCTTTTGGGCCGAACCAGGACTGAAGAAATGGTCGGAAAGAGACACAGTTGCGGCCGCTCATTGTCTACCGTTAACCTCCGGTAAACCTTGCGGATCTGGTAGAGAGGCGGCGGAAGAGCCGCCCGACCCAGGACACTCTGGCCTTCGCGGAGGCCGTAAAGCTTCGGCGATGGGCAGGCCATTCGGCATCTCCGCACATGGCGTCCGCAAGCGCAGCCAGCCGCTGTGAATTTGCCAGCCGGTTTAGCCCAAATGGGGGAAGAGGCCCGGCCCAAGGTCTCGTAATGGTTGGTTCGCCCAGCCAGTTAGGAGACCACTATGCGCAAAGCCTCTCTCGCCATCACAGTCGCCGGCACGGCCTTCTTCGGTCTTTCCACTGTCGCATCGGCATGCGTGTCGATGGACGGCAACTTCGTCGTAAACAACTGCAATTATCGCGTCATGGGAAATTACAAAGGCTCGGATGGCAGTTGGGGTGGCTTCGGACCCATCCGCGCGGGCGGTCGTGAGGTAACTTCCAAAAGACGCGATGCCGGCTGGGACATCAGCTATTGCAACTACGATTCATGGGCGGCAGGCACCTGCCGGCCGAAGGATCCCAGGCAAATGTAAGCCGCTTTCAAGCGCGTCGCTTTGCGCGCTCGGCTGACGATGTGGCCGGCGTCGAACACCGGCCACTCTGACGGCGCACGGTAAATCCGTTATTGCTCCTTCTTGAACTGATCCTGGAAGATCAGCTGGCCCCAAGTGCGGCCGCGTGCGTGCACCAGTGCGCCGCCCTCGTTGAGCTTCCCCAGCTTGACCGGTGCGAACCCGAGTTGTTTGGCCAAGACCGCCACGGGAGCGATCGCGTCCTCGTCGTCGCTCGAAAGAAAGACGACCCGGTGGCCGCCCTCGACGATCGGATCGGCAGCCAGGGTGGCCGCAATCAGGTGATTGAAGCCTTTGACGAGCTTGGCGCCGGTGAACGCCTTTGCGACGAAGGCCGAGGACGGCAGACCGTCCAGTTCTTCGGAGACTGGAAACACGTTCGTCGCGTCGATGATCGTCTTGCCTTCCCAGCTTGACAGCGCCTTCGCGACATCTGGGTGCGATTCGAAGCGGACAGCCAAAAAGATGATGTCCGCCTTGACCGCGTCCGCCAGCGTTTTCGGGATGATCGTGGGTCCGATCGCGGCCGCGGCTGATGCAAAGCTTTCCGGGTCGCGCGTGGTTGCCACGGACACTTCGATGCCGTTGCGGGCAAACGCCTTGGCAAGAGCCTGGCCGATCTTGCCGAAGCCGATAATTGCATAGCTCATGTATATTCTCCTTCAGTTTACCAGGCCCTGCGGGCTCGGGATATCGAATGGATGAACGGCGGGGCGTAGCGGGTCAGATTTGCGCCAAGCCCCCGTCGACGGCGACCTCGCTGGCGGTCATGAAGCTGCTGTCGGGCGACGCGAGAAACGCAGCCGCCGCCCCGATCTCCGCTGGATCGGCCATCCGCTGAAGCGGATTCATCGAGGCGAAGGCCTTCAAGCCCTCCTCGCCTATCGCTGCCTTCGCGAGTTCGGTCGCCGTCGGCCCGGGCGACAGCACGTTTACCCGGATGCCGGTGCCTTTCAAGTCTTCCGCCCAGGTCCGCGCGAGGTTGCGCACGGCCGCCTTGCTCGCGCTATAGACGCTGAATGCGGGCGCGCCCGTGGTGCCGGCGCTCGATCCGGTCAGGATAATCGAACCGCCCTCGCCCATCAGCGGCAGCGCCTTCTGGACCGTGAAAATCGTACCCTTCACATTGGTGTTGAAGGTTTCGTCAATGTGCTCGGCGGTGAGCTTGCCGAGCGGAAGCAGGCTTCCCACCCCGGCGTTGGCGAAGATGATGTCGAGGGTTCCGCGCTCGGCCTTCACCGCCGCATAGAGCCGATCGAGGTCGGCCTCATCCGAGACCGAGCCCTTCACCGCGCGGGCATTGGGCCCGAGTTCGGCCACAGCGGCGTCTAGCGCGTCCTGCCGGCGGCCGAAGATGAAGACGAAGGCGCCCTCCTCGATGAAGCGCTTCGCTGCGGCGCGGCCGATGCCGGTGGCGCCACCCGTAATAACCGCAACCTTACCGTCCAGTTTTCCCATGACTCAATCCTTCCAGCTTCTGTCTTTGCTCGTTCGGGGTACGCCCCGAGGACCTCTAGATGGGCCCGTCGGGGTCAGGTGGTGAGTGCGGAAGCGCGCACATCGGTGGTGCAAAATCGATCCGCTTTCAGGGCTGACGCCCGCCGCGACGATCCGTGTCCGCCATTCGGAATTGCGCCGCCCCTGTCGACATAAGCTATGATGTCCCGCCCCTACCGCTGTAGGATGTGCTAGATACGGGCTTTGGAAGGCGCACCGCGCGGTGCCGGATTGCACCATGATCGACTGGGATGACATTCGCTACTTTCTAGCCGTCGCACGCGGAGGCTCGGTGCGGGCTGCCGGCGCGCAGCTCGGGGTGAATCACTCGACCGTGCTGCGACGCATCGCACAGCTTGAGGAACGCCTCGGGGCGCAAATGTTCGAAAAGCTGCCTTCGGGCTACCGCCTGACGGCTGCGGGCGAGGAGGTCCTCGAGCTCGCGAACCAGATGGAAGCGTCGTCTCACCAGCTGGAGACGCGCGTCTTCGGGCGCGACCAGAGCGTGCGCGGGCTTCTGCGGGTGACGCTGGCACCCCCCCTCGCGACACACCTGCTCATGCCGGACTTCGCCGATTTCGCGAGTCTGCATCGCGACATCGAGATGGAAATCCTGTCGTCCGGCGAACTGGCAAATCTGACCAACCGAGAGGCCGACGTGGCGATCCGCGTCGTCTACGACCGCAAAACCCTGCCGCTCAATCTTCACGGCCTGAAGGGACCGGAGGTGTTCGGCGGCGTTTACATGTCCCGCGATCGCCTGGCCGCGTGGCGTGCGGGCGCAGCTGATCCCATCCGGTGGATCGTCATAAGCGCTCATGGGATTCCGGAATGGGCCAACGCGGGTGAGGTTCGCACCACGGGGGTTCCATTCAGGACCACGGACGCCGAGGCGCAGATCGTTGCCGTACGGCAAGGTCTCGGGATCACGACACTGCCGTGCTTCGTCGGAGATGCCGACCCCGTGCTGGTGAGGGTGCCGGGCACCGATCTGCACATGTACGGAACGCTCTGGCTTCTCACCCAGGGTGAGACACGCAAGACGAAGCGCGTGCGGCTCTTCACGGAGTTCATATCCCGCAGGCTCGCCGCCTACGCTCCGCTTCTCACGGGACTATCCATATCGCGCGACTGACGCCCAGCGGGTCGACGCTGCGGTGAATGAGCGGACAGCGGCACCTATTGCGGTTGCAGATGCTCAGCCATGAAGTCGATGAACGCCTCGGTCTCAACCTGATCTGTCGACTGGCCGGCCAGAGAACATTGAACTGATCGGTCTCGTCGGGGGCATAGGCGATGTAGGAATGGGCGGCGACGGAACAGAAGCTCTCGGAACGGATGCCTTCTCCGAAGATCCCTATGCTTCAGAGCGCGTGACCAGTCGCTGATCTGACCTCAGGCCGAGCCATCGGATTGGTGCTCGGCAATCGCACTCAGAAAAACCTGGCCGAACTCCTTCAGCTTTGCCGCCCCAACTCCATTCACTTCAGCGAAGGCGTCGAGGTCGTGCGGGCGGCGCTCGGCCATGTCGATCAGGGTGCGATCGGAAAACACCACATAGGCCGGCACCTGACGCTCCTTGGCGAGCCGCAGTCGCAAGGTCTTCAGCGCGGCCAGCAGCCCGGTGTCCACATCCGATTGCCCGAAATCCTGCCCGGAGCGCGTCTTGCCGCGCAAGGCGCGGCTGCGCACCTCGACACGATAATGGAACGGCATCTCGCCACGCCCAAGCGCATGGCCTTTTTCGGCGATGGCGAGGCCGCCATGACCGGCCGGATCCGGCATCAGGAACCCGCCTGCGACGAGCTGCCGGATCAGCGACAGCCAGAAATCCTTCTTGTGCGCCAGACCGCTGCCGAAACTCGTGAGCCTCTGGTGGTTCCTGGCAAGCACCTTCTCGGTTTCATGGCCGAGCAGGATGTCGATGACATGGCCGGCACCGAAGCGTTCGCCACTCTGGGCGATGGCTGCCAGGATTATCCGCGCCTCCGCTCCGCCATCGGCGCGCGGCGCCTGGTCGAGGCAGGTGTCGCAATTGCCGCAAGGCTGCGCTTCTTCGCCGAAATAGCCGAGCAGCACCTGGCGACGGCACTGCGCCGTCTCGCAATAGCCGATGCGCCTCGTCGACGGCGATCAGGCTGACATCGAGCCTGGCCAGCGCCTCGAGCATCCGCTCGGTCATCAGCCGCTCCGGCGCGAGATAGAGCAGGCGCGTCTGGCCTGAGGCGACGCGACGCCATGCGGCGATATTGGCATCGCGGTCGATCGAGGAATTGATCGTATCGGCAGCCACGCCGGCAAGCCGCAAGGCGGCGACCTGATCCTGCATCAGCGCCACCAACGGCGAAACGACAATGGTGAGCCCGCCCAGGACAAGTGCCGGGACCTGGTAGCAGAGCGATTTGCCCGCACCCGTCGGCATGACGGCCAGGACATGCCGCCCGGCCAGCAGCGCGTCCATGACATCGGCCTGGCCGGGGCGAAAATCATCGAAGCCGAACACGTCCTTCAGCACGCGCCGCTTGGGATCTCGCTCTTCTGTCGCGACGGCCGCCGGTGCCCGCATTACCGCGCGTCCACGGTCGGCGTGCTTATTGGCATGTCATAGCCGAACTCGGCGCAGAAACGCCGGACGCCGACGAGAAATGCCGGGGGCAGACCGCCGAGATAGGTCCTGAATTCTTCATTCCGTTCCCATTTTCTCAACGAAGCCACCCGGATCGGATTGTTCGGATCCTCGCTGAAACGAATGCGCGGTGTCAGTCCGAACGATTGCGCGATTCTGTCCTGCTGCGCATCGGGCGCGCCGATCATGTCTTCGTAGCGGACAAAGAGTATCTGCCGGTGCGGTTGTGCCTTCTTCAGCCGGGTCAGCGCGTCGTATTCGGCCAGCCAGCGATGCGGCGTGACGTGGAACCGACGCTCGTTGCGTGTTTGCGGATGCGAACTTGTCAGCGTGTCGAACGGATGGCGCACGCAATAGATCAAGCCGATGGAGGGAGGGAGCTTCGCCAGATGCGCAAAACCGCGCGCATCGCGCTTGACGACGAGGTTCGATTCCGGCCGGTCCAACATGTCCAGCATTGTGTATCGCGCTTCGGGCGGATGGACGAAAATGTCCTCGAAACACCTCATCAGCCGCTGTGTCAGCGTCGTGCCGCTGCGCGCGCAACCCGAAATGAAAATTCTGTTGGCGGGCGCCGCGCGTGCGTATGTGCGTTTTTGCATGCGCTGTTTCAGAGACAGCGGCACGAACCGCAGAAACTCCCGCACAACCCTTCGCGCAGCCGCTCCAAACGCAGCCTCAAGCCTGTGAGCGCCCTTCATCCGCAATTCCGCAGGGCCGCCCGGCACGAAACGCGCCGCTTGGGGTCCATGGCCAAGATACTCGTCGCCGATATCAGCATCAGGCAGACACCGGACTGGAATTCCTGGATGGGAGAGGATGGGAAATCGGTCAAAACGACTCTCTGCATGGGCACCATGCCTTAGCGCAGCTGTCATCGTGCCACAACAGGAACAGGTCGCCTGCAGCCTGCGCCTTCCCTTGCAACACCTTTACCTCGCTGGATTCCTTCACCCAGCAATGTAAGCTCGGCTCCGCTAGCCAGGGAGGATGCGATGCTGCAGACCAGACAGGATGTTCTCGGCGAGCGGTTCCACCTGCAGCGCGCCGCCTTCGAGGCGCAGCCTTTCCCCAACTTTGGCATCCGCAAGGATCGCCTGAAACGCCTGCTGGCGCTGACCGAGCGGCATGAAGCCGACATCTGCACCGCCATCGACACCGACTTCGGCGGCCGTTCCGCGCATGAGACGCGCCTTGCGGAACTGTTCGTCGTGCGCGCCGGCATCCGCCACGCGCTGTCGCATGTCAGGGGCTGGATGCGCGAACGCCGCGTTGTCACCACCATGCCGTTCCTGCCCGGCCGAAATCGCCTCGTCCCGCAGCCGCTCGGCGTCGTCGGCATCGTGTCGCCCTGGAATTATCCTTTCCAACTCGCTGTCGCGCCGGTCACGGCGGCACTCGCGGCCGGCAATCGCGTGCTTATAAAACCTTCCGAATTGACCCCGGCATTCTCAGTGCTGCTGGCCAAACTCGTTGCCGAGCATTTCGCACCCGATGAGCTCAGCGTCATCACCGGCGATGCCGAGATGGGAAAGGCCTTCGTGTCGATGCCTTTCGATCATTTGCTGTTCACCGGCTCGACCGCGGTCGGACGCCAGGTCGCGATCGCCGCGGCCGCCAACCTGACCCCGGTCACGCTCGAACTCGGCGGCAAGTCGCCGGCAATCTTCGATCCGTCCTGCGATCTCGATGCGGCGGTATCCAGCATTGCCTATGGCAAGCTCTTGAATGCCGGGCAGACCTGCATCGCGCCGGATTATCTGCTGGTGCCGAAGGGGCAGGCAGGCACGGTCGCTGTCAAGCTCGCAACGGCGATCGCGAAGCTCTACCCGACCTTGCGCGACAACCCCGATTATACCGCCATCATCAGCGACCGGCACCACCAGCGCCTGCGCGACATGATCACTGAAGCGCGTGACGCAGGCGCCGATGTCACCGAAATCAACCCGGCCGGCGAAGAGCTGGGTGCCAAAAGCCGGAAGCTGCTGCCGACTCTGGTCCGCAACGCCGGCGCAAACCTGCGGCTGATGCGCGAGGAGATTTTTGGGCCGGTGCTGCCCATCGTAGAATACACCGGGATCGACGAGGCGATTGCCGATGTGAACGGAGCGGAGCGCCCGCTGGCGCTCTACTGGTTCGGCCGCGACAGCGGCAATCGTCAACGCATCCTGCACGAGACTATTGCCGGCGGTGTCACCATCAACGACTGCATGCTGCATCTGGTACAGGAAAACCAGCCTTTCGGCGGGGTCGGCGCCAGCGGCATGGGCGCCTATCACGGCGAGTGGGGATTTCGGACGTTCAGCAAGGAGAAGCCGGTTTTCACACAGTCGCGGCTGAGCGCCGGAGCCTTGTTGCGCCCGCCCTACGGCAAGACGTTCGAGCGGCTCTTCAGCCTCCTGCGTCACATCACCTGATCGAGCGAGCGCAGCCTCCGGTTCGTCGTGCCATGCAGCGCCGGCGCATTAAGACTATCTTCACCACGGTGCGGCAGGGTCCTCATCCTGCGGTGATGTCTTGAGTACCGCGGCGCCACAAGCGCCCAGGCAACAGACCCGCGCCTCTTTCGGGGTGCGGGTCATTCCCGCTCGATCTCTTACCCTTGGCTAGCCGAGGAAATCGGCCCGGTGCGGCGTGAAGCTGTCGACCAGCCGCCCTGCTTCCAGGGCCTTGACGCCGTGCACCAGACCGGACGGCACAATGAAGCTGCCGCCGGTCTCGATGGTTTCGGTCCTACCGTCGATGGTCACCTCGAAGCGGCCTTCGGCGACATAGCTTGCCTGGACATGCGGGTGCGAATGCAGGGCGCCGACGCCACCCTTGTCGAAGCCGAATTCGACCAGCATCAACTCGTCGGTGTGCAGGAGAACGCGCCGCCTGTTGCCGTCTGGCGTCTTCGTCCAGGCGCCCTCGCCGGCTTGCGCGAAAATCTTTGCGGTCATCGTTGTCTCCTCAGAGCAATTCCAAGAAAAGTGTGAAACGGTTTTCCGCCCGGAATTGCGTCAAAACCTAGCGCGCCAGCCAGCCGCCATCCCCCGGCACCACCGCCCCATGCATGTAGTTCGACGCCGGCGCCAGCAGGAAGACGGCGGCGTCGCCAATGTCGCCCGCCTCGCCCCAGCGGCCGGCCGGGATACGCGCCAGGATGGCGGCGCTGCGGTCGGGATCGGCGCGCAGCGCCTGCGTGTTGTTGGTCTCGATATAGCCCGGCGCGATGGCGTTGACGTTGATGCCCTTTGCCGCCCATTCGCAGGCGAGCAGACGCGTGATGCCGAGCACACCGTGCTTCGAGGCAGTGTAGGACGCAACGCGGATGCCACCCTGGAAACTCAGCACGGAGGCAATGTTGACGATCTTGCCCTTCCGCTCAGCTGCCAAGGCACGCCTTGCAAAGCTTTGGCAGAGCAAAAAAACCGTTTTCAGGTTGACGTCCATGACGTCGTCCCAATCGGCCTCGCTGAGATCGACGGCATCGGCGCGGCGGATGATGCCGGCATTGTTGACCAGCCCGTCGAGCGGACCGCTTTCGTCCCAGATCCGGTCGTGCAACGGGCCGGCGGCCGAAATGTCGGCAAGGTCGGCGCTGACCGCCTCGAATTGCCCTCCCAGCGCGGCGACCTTGTCTGCCGTATCGTCCATCGACGAGCGGCCGACGCCGACCACCGCGCCCCCGGCGCGTACGATCGATACGGCGATGCCCTGGCCGATGCCGGTGTTGGCGCCGGTGACCAGGAAACGTTTTCCGGCAAGGCTGAAGGGGTCGCTCACCGCAGATCGCTCAACGCCACCGGGTCGACATCGGTATAGTCGACATTGTCGCCAGCCATCGCCCAGATGAAAGCATAATTGGAAGTGCCGGCGCCCGAATGGATCGACCAGCCCGGCGACAGCACCGCTTCCTCGTTGCCCATGACGATATGGCGCGTCTCGTCCGGCTCGCCCATGAAGTGGAAGACGCGTGCCGTCTCCGCCAGGTCGAAATAGAGATAGGCCTCCATGCGCCGGTCATGCACATGGCACGGCATGGTGTTCCACACCGAGCCCGGCGCCAGCTGAGTCATGCCGACCACCAGCTGGCAGGTCTTCACGCCGTCGGCATGGATGAACTGGAAGATCGAACGCTCGTTGCAGGTGTCCTTGCTGCCGAGATCGAGGCGCTTGGCGTCGCCGATGCGGATCAGCCGGCTGGGCCAGGCCTGATGCGCCGGCGCGCTGAGCAGATAGAATTTGGCCGGCGCATCTGCATCGGCCGACGCGAACGACACATCAGCGATGCCCATGCCGAGATAGAGCATGTCGCGCGCCTGCAATTCGAAGGACTGGCCGCCGGCCTTGATGACGCCTGCACCGCCGATGTTGACGGCGATCAGCTCGCGACGGTCGAGAAAGTTCTTGGTGCCGGTCGGCTTGATCGTTTCCAGTTGAAGCGCGGCGTCCGTCGGCACGGCGCCGCCGACGATCATGCGGTCGTAATGTGTGTAGGTCAGGCTGATGCGGCCGGGCTGGAACAGGCCGTCAATGTGAAAGTTGTGGCGCAGCTCATCGGTTCCCATCGCCGCGGCGGCGACCGGGTCGATGGCAAAGCGGGATGTATAGTCGGTGTGGCTCTGGTTCATTTCAATCCTGACTTGAGATGGGTCATTCGCCGGCGGCGGCCTTGACCGAACTGGAATAAAAAGCCTGACGCGCATGCAGGCGTTCGCGGTAACGCTGCTGGCTGGCGGTGAGGTGCGCGCGCATCGCCTCTCGCGCGGCCTCGGCATCGCCAGAGGTAATGGCGTTGAGGATCACCAGGTGCTCGCGCTGCAGTCCGCGCTGGTAGCTATCGGATTGCGCCAATTCGGTCGACCAGGGCGAAGTCACGTCGCACGGGATGGCGCGCCGGCCGAGCACGTCGAGCATCTCGACATAGAATGGGTTGCTGGTGGCGCTGGCGATCGCGCGATGGAAGGCGAGGTCGGCCGGACCGGTCGGCTCGCTGGCAAGCAGCAGCCGCTCGAATTCGAAGAAGGCTTCCTGGATCGCCGCCTCCTGCGCGGCATTGCGGCGGACGGCGGCGATCCCGGCCGATTCAATCTCGATCGCCAGCCGCACTTCGAGCACGTTGAGCGCGATCGAATCCTTGCTGCCCATGTCCGCGGCCAGCGCGCCGAACATTGTCGAGATGTGCTCTGTGACGAAGACACCGGCGCCCTGGCGCGGTTCGACCAGCCCGTCGGCGGCAAGCTTGGCCAGCGCCTCGCGGATGACGGTGCGGCTGACGCCGAAGGTTTCGGTCAGTTGGCCTTCGGTCGGCAATTTATGGCCGGGCAGGATCTCACCCGCCTGCAACTGCTTGCGGATCGTCGTGACTACTGTCTCCGACAGTTTGGGTTTTCTCTCGACCCTGAGGTCGGTTGCGGTGTCCGATGCCATGTCGCCCCTATTTGAAGACGCTCGGTAGCCAGAGCGAAATGGCCGGAATATAAGTGACGAGCCCCAGTACCACGAGCCCGGCCCCATAGAACGGCCAGATCGAGCGCATCGCCTCCCAGACGGATATCTTGCCCACTGCGCACGCCACGAACTGCACAGCGCCCACCGGCGGCGTATTCAGCCCGATGCCGAAGTTGAGGATCATGATAACGCCAAAATGTACCGGGTCGACGCCGTAGGCTTGCGCCACGGGCAGGAAGATCGGCGTGCAGATGATGATCGTCGGCCCCATGTCCATGAAGGTGCCGAGGAACAGCATCAAGACGTTGAGCAGGAGAAGCACGACCAGCGGATCGTCCGAGATCGCGTTCATGGAGGCTATGAGCGCTGCCGGCACTTTCAGGAAGGCCATCAACCACGAGAACGCCGCCGCCATGCCGATGATGAGCAGCACCATGGCCGTGGTGCGCACGGCACCATGGGTGGCATGAACGAAACCTTCCCAAGTCATCTGCCGGTAAACGAAGACAGTGACGAGCAACGCATAGATGACCGCGACACAGGAACTCTCGGTCGCCGTGAAAACGCCCGATCGTACGCCACCGAAGATGATCGCGATCAGCAGCAGGCCGGGCACCGCGACAGCGAAGAGATGCGCGACGGCGGTGAAGCCCGGAAACGGCTCGGTCGGATAGCCGCGGGAGCGCGCCACGAAATAGGCGGTGATCATCAGCGACAGGGCCAACAGCAGGCCCGGAATGATGCCGGCCGTGAACAGGTCGGCGATGGAGATCTTTCCACCTGCCGAGATCGAGTAGATGATCATGTTGTGCGACGGCGGCAGGAGCAGCGCGATCAGCGCTGCCATCGACGTGACGTTGACGGCGTAATCCGCTCCATATCCACGCGCCTTCATCTGCGGGATCATCAAGCCGCCGACCGCCGCTGCCTCGGCCACCGCGGACCCCGAAATGCCGCCGAACAGTGTAGCGGTCGCAATGTTGACCTGCCCGAGGCCTCCTCGCAAATGGCCGACGAGCGAGCCGGCGAAGGCAACGATCTTGCTGGCGATGCCGCCGCGCACCATCAAGTCGCCGGCATAGATGAAGAAGGGAATGGCCAGCAGCGAAAAGACGCTCATGCCGGAATTCAGGCGCTGGAACACGATGAGCGGCGGCAGGCCCATATAGAGGACGGTGGCAAAGCTTGCGACGCCGAGGCAGAAAGCGATCGGCGTGCCGATAAGCATCAGAAGGGTGAAGACGCCGAAGAGAATCCAGAGTTCCATGGCGTCAGACCTTCACGTTCGCCGTGTCGAGCTCGGTTGCGACTTCCGCCGGCGGCAGTTCATCGAGCACATCGTCGATCGGCGCACCGGAGAGGCGAAGCACGATGCGCTCCAGCGTGAAGAGCACGACGAGCACGCCTCCCGCGACCAGCGGGACGTAGTCCCAGCCCCCCGATATGCCGAGCGACGGCAAGGTAGCGCCCCAGGTCAATGCGACCAGTTGGCTACCATACCAGATCATACCGATGCCGAAGGCGAGCGCGACGAGGTCCGAGATCATCCGCAGCCAACGCTTGCCGCCTTTGGGCAGTACGTAGAGCAGGACGTCGAAGCCGAGGTGATAGTTCTCGCGCACGCCGACGGCAGCGCCGAGGAAAATGAACCAGCTCATCAGCATCACCGAGCCCTGCTCGGTCCAGCTTGGCGAGCGGTTCAGGACATAACGACCGAACACCTGCCAGGCGACGAAGGCGGTCATCAGCACCAGCCCGATGCCTGCGACCCATAGCGCCGCTGTGCTGACGCGCGACATCATGCGCGCGACGCCGGACAGGGGCGGTCTGTGTTCTGGGCTGGAGGTCACCGGTTCTCTCCGCAAGAGGACGGCGGCGCGGAATGCCCGCGCCGCCGCTTGATCACTGCACGGCCTTGATGGCTTCGACCATGGCCTTCAGCTTGTCGTCCTTGACATGCTTCTCGTAGACCGGACCCATGGCGTCGATGAAGGGCTGCTTGTCCGGCGTCGTGATCTGCGAACCGGCCGCCTCGACCTTGGCGCGCGATTCCTTGACCTTGGCGGTCCACAGCTCGCGCTGCCTGGCGACGCTCTCCTTGGCGGCCGCCTTGAAGATCGCCTGATCCTCCGGCGTCAGCTTGTCCCAGCTCGACTTCGCCATGACGAAGGCTTCCGGCACCATAGTGTGCTCGTCGAGCGAATAGAACTTGGCGACTTCCGCATGCTTGGCGGTGTCGTAGCTCGGAAAATTGTTTTCCGCGCCGTCGATGACCCCGGTCTCGATCGCCGAATACACCTCGCCATACGGCATCGGCGTCGCGTTGGCGCCGAGTGCCGCCACCATGTCGACGAAGATGTCGGACTGGATGACGCGGAACTTCATGCCGGACAGATCGGCTAATGAGTTGATCGGTTTCTTCGAATTGTAGAAGGAGCGCGCGCCGCTGTCGTAAAAGGCGAGCAGCACCAGCCCGACCTGTTCGAACGCCGCCGCGATCTGGTCGCCGACCGCCCCGTCCATGACCTTGTGCATATGGTCTTCCGAGCGGAAGATGTAGGGCAGCGAGGGCACCGTGGTTTCGGGAATGAGCCCGTTGAACGGCGCCATCGAGATGCGGTTGAGGTCGATCACGCCGGTGCGAACCTGCTCGATCGTGTCCTTTTCTTCGCCGAGCTGCGCGGAATGATAGAGCTCGACCGCATAGCGGCCGGCCGTACGCTCCTTTACAAGCTCGCCGAAATATTTGACTGCCTCGACCGTCGGATAGCCGTCCGGGTGGGTGTCGGACGAGCGCAGAACCGTCTGGGCGCTTGCCGTTCCGGCCATCAGTGCGGCGGCGAGTAGCGCAACTCCCGTCAGTCTTGAAAAATGCAACATGGTTTCCTCCCTTTGCATTGCGGGCGAGTTGCCCCTTCAGAGCCGATACGCCTTTTTCGCCAGCGTATAGGTCAGTTCCCGCGCCAGCTCATGCGCCTCGTCCTCGCGCAGCCGATGCTCGGCGACGAGACGCGCCAGGAACGCGCAGTCGACTCGCCGCGCCACATCGTGACGCGCCGGGATCGATGGAAAGGCACGGGTGTCGTCGTTGAAACCGACGGTGTTGTAGAAGCCGGCCGTCTCGGTGGTCATCTCGCGGAAGCGCCGCATGCCTTCCGGGCTGTCGTGGAACCACCATGCCGGCCCGAGCTTCAGCGCCGGGTAGACACCGGCCAGCGGCGCCAGCTCGCGCGCATAACTGGTCTCGTCGAGCGTGAACAGGATGACGGTGAGGTCGCGCTCCAGCCCGACGCAGTCGAGCAGCGGCTTCAGCGCCGTCACATAATCGGTCCTGGTCGGGATATCGAAACCCTTGTCGCGGCCGAATTTCTGGAAGATCGCGGGCGAATGATTGCGCCAGGAGCCGGGATGGATCTGCAGGACCAGTCCATCGTCGAGGCTCATCTTGGCCATCTCGGTCAGCATCTGGGCGCGGAACAGTTTTCGCTCGCGCTCATCGTCGGAACCACGGCGAATCCGATTGAACAGCTCTTGCGCCGCCGCATCCGAAAGATTGGCGGTCTCGGCCGTCGGATGGCCATGATCCGACGAAGTCGCGCCGAAGCTTTTGAAGAAGGCACGCCGCTGGCGATGCGCATCGAGATAGCCGGCCCAATTGCCGGTGTCGCAGCCGGTGATCTCACCGAGCCGGTCGAGATTGGTTGAAAACCCTTCGAAATCTGGGTCGACGACCGCGTCCGGCCGATAGGCGGTGATAACGCGGCCCTGCCAGCCGCTGTCGCGAATCATCTGGTGCCATTGGAGATCGTCGAGCGCGCCTTCCGTGGTCGCGATGACCTCGATGTTGAAACGCTCGAACAGCGCGCGCGGGCGAAAATTCTCCCACTGCAGCAGCGTCGCGATGGTGTCGTAGTGGCGGTCGGCAGTCGCCGCGGTCAGCGGTTCGTCGATGCCGAACAGATCGGCGAGCACATGATCGAACCACAGCCGGGTCGGCGTGCCGCGAAACAGATGATAGTGCTCGGCAAAAAGCCGCCAGATCGCCCTGCCGTCGGTCTCGACCGGCGCGCCGTCGAGCGTCGCCACGCCGAGATCCTCAAGGCGGACGCCTTGGCTGAACAGCATGCGGAAGATGTAGTGATCCGGGACGATGAGCAGTTGCGCCGGATCCGGGAATGGCTCGTTCAGCGCATACCAGCGCGGATCGGTGTGACCATGCGGGCTGACAAGGGGCAGGTCCTTGATCCCGGCATAGAGATCACGGGCAATCGCGCGCGAATGCGCCTCGGCGGGAAACAGCAAATCCGCATGGGTCAGTGCCACGATCATCCTCCCAAGCCACTATCGGTAGGGGCGGCAAGAAATAATGTCAACATACAAAATTGCGATTGTTGTATGATGACTTTTCGACCCATTGTGTGGCAGGAAATCGAATGTTACGCCGCTTTGCCGATCCCTGCCGAGGCCACTCATGTCATCCGACCAGACCAGTCGCACCACGACGACCGAACGCCTTTCCACGAAGACCGTGCGCGCACTGCCGGCTTCGATCGCGACACCTGCGTATGATCGCAGCCGCGTCGTCCCGGGCATCGTGCACCTTGGTGTCGGCGCCTTCCACCGCGCCCATCAGGCAGCCTATGTCGACGATTGCCTGGCGGCAGGCGAGGCGGATTGGGGCATAACAGGCGTTTCGCTGCGCAGCACCGACACGCGCGACGCTCTCACGCCGCAGGACGGGCTCTACACGCTGGCGATCAGAAGCAGTGGAACCGAAAAGCTTCAGGTCATCGGCTCGATCGGTGCGATGCTGGTGGCGCCGGAGAATCCGGGCGCGGTGCTGGCCACGCTGACCGATCCGCACACCCGCATCGTCACGCTGACGATCACCGAAAAAGCCTATCTGAGGGCGGCAGGCGGGGGATTGGATGCCGCCCATCCCGATATCGTCCATGATCTGGCCAATCCCCGGATGCCGAAGACAGCGCATGGTTTCCTGACCGAGGCGCTTGCCCTGCGACGCGCCGCCGGCACGCCGCCCTTCACTGTCCTGTGTTGCGACAATTTGCCGGCCAACGGAGCCACGCTGCACCGGCTGTTGGTCGAATTCGCCCAGTTGCGAGATGCCGGGCTCGCTCAATCGAGTGATGTCGGAATTGCCGACCACATCGCACACCAGGTCGCGTTTCCCTCCAGCATGGTCGATCGCATCGTGCCGGCAACCACCGACGCCGATCGGGCGCGGATCGCTGAAGAACTCGGCGTCGAGGACGCCTGGCCCGTGATGACCGAGCCGTTTTGTCAGTGGGTGGTCGAAGATAAGTTCCCGACTGGCCGGCCCGCGTGGGAACAATTCGGCGTCACCATGGTTCGCGACGTCGGCCCGTTCGAGGACATGAAGCTCAGGCTGCTCAACGGCTCGCATTCGGCCATCGCCTATCTTGGCCTGCTCAGCGGTCATGCCACCGTCGACCGCGCCTTCGCCGACCCGGCGATCCGCCAATTCGTCGATGCCTTGTGGGCCGAAGCGATCCCGACCCTGCCCGAGGATGCCGGATTGGACACGAGCGCCTATATTGCGGAGCTCGCGGAGCGTTTTTCCAACACTGCACTTGCCCATCGCACGGCGCAGATCGCCAATGACGGCAGCCAGAAACTGCCGCAGCGCATCATCGCTTCCGCCATCGAATGCCTGGAAGCCGGTACCGAACTGGTCCATCTGACCCTGGTGGTGGCTGCCTGGATCGCCGCCTGCGCCGCGCGAGGGAAAACCTTGCCGGAGGGCCATTTCACCGATCCGCTCGACGCGGCGTTGACGGAACTTTTGAGTGAGCAACTGCCGGCGAATGAAACCGTGACCGCGGTGTTCGACCTGGCCGGCTTCGCTGGGGATCACGCCGAACGCCAGACGTTGATCGAACTTGTGGCTGTGCATCTCGTCCACCTGCGACGCGACGGTCCGACCTTGGCCTTCGCCGCGCTCGGCATAGATATGAAGTAGTCATCAACCAGACTTGGTGCGGGTCCGAACCAACTCGATTCAGGCTTATTTGCCGACCGAACCGTCCAGCGTTTGCCGGGAAGAATACTCCGTGCCTTTTGAATTCCAGAACAATCGCACGGCCTTGCCGACGAGGTTTTCGTAGGGAACGAAGCCGACCATGAATCGGCTGTCGGAGGCATTGTCGCGATTGTCGCCCAGCATGAAATAGTGGCCTTCGGGCACCTCAAATTCCCGCGTGTTGTCGCCGATGGAACTGTCCGTCAGGTCGAGAACGAAATGGGTGACACCACCCGGCAGGGTCTCCCGTTCAAGCCTGGCAGGTTGCTCGCGTTCCTCGTAGGAGAAAGTGCCTGCATCCTTGAGGCCGACGGCCACATCGTTGATGTGCAGCACGCCATTGACCATCTGGATCTTGTCCCCGGGTAGACCGACGATCCGCTGGATGTAATCCACGCTGGGGTCGGGCGGGAATTTGAACACCACCACATCCCCTCGCTTGGGCTCCGCGCCGAACATGCGGCCTTCTATCGGCAACAGATTGAACGGCACGCTGTAGCGGCTGTAGCCATATGCGAATTTGGAGACGAAGAGATAGTCGCCGCCTTGCAATGTCGGCACCATACTGCTGGATGGTATCGAAAACGGCTGGAACAGAAACGAACGGATCGCAAATGCAGCCGGATAGGTAGTCAGAAAGACAAGCACCAGCACCCAAAATCCGTGCGCATACCATCTCACCGGCTTGAACCGATGGGCGAAGGGCAGGACGAGCGCTGCCCCCAGGATCATCGAACCGATACCTGAAAAATTGGCCAGCCAGGCAAGATCGGTTCCCGGCAGCACCGGAAATCCGGTGTAGGCGAGTGCGAAAACGATGGCGCTGATCACCACCAGGCTGGCAACCGCCGGCTTGCCGCTGCCGATCCACAGAAATCCGCCGAATGGACCGCCAAAGGCCGACACCAGGGCCGTCGACCACCAGGAGCGTGAGGCTGTTTCTCGTTGCGCTGTTTCTTCCGTCACCGGCCCACCCCCATCCCAAGGCAGCGCGACTGTCCAAC
>NZ_RZPQ01000001.1:0-74522 GCF_003999135.1 Mesorhizobium sp. M7A.F.Ca.CA.004.06.1.1
GTCCTTGGTGCCCCAGACGACCAGCGTCGGGTTGGTGATGCGCGCCAGGAAGCGCCGCAGGTTCGGATGGCCCATGCCGAATGGCATCAGTAGCCGGCCGAGCGTGTCGCCTTCGCGGACGCGGTCGGCGCCGAAGGCCTCGGCAAAGGCGGGGTCTGAGCCGTCCGGGAAATAGCGCAGCGCCACCGAGACGTCATGCGCCAGATAGGCCGGCAGCTCCTGCGGCGCGACCGCGCCCAGATCGGTGGCCGGATGCGCGGGGTTGAGCCCTGCCGGCGCGATCAGCACCACCTTGTCGAAACGCTCCCGCGCAAGGCCGGCGAGCTCGGTCGCCATCCAGCCGCCCATGGAAAAGCCGATGAGATGAGGCTTCTCCGGCAGGTTCAGAACATCGAGCAGGTTCAGGTAGTGCAGAACCATGTCGGACATCGCAGCGACATGCGGCGCCGGGCCAGAAAAGCCGAAGCCCGGATGGCTCGGGCAGAGCACGCGGAAGCGGTCGGCGAGGCCCTCCGCGAAGTCGAAGCCTTCAAGCGTCGAGGCGCCGTGCAGGAACAGCACGGGCTTGCCTCTACCGATGGCCTTCACCACCGTTTCCGTGCCGCCGATATCGTATTCGAGGGTTTCGAATTGAACGGCCATTTTCACTCTCCTCAAACAGGTGCGGCCTCAAACAAGGTCCGGCTGGATCAGCACTTTGCATTGCGTGGTGCGGCGGCGAAGGCTCTCGAATATCTGCGGAACTGGCGAGAGGTCGATCCGGTCGGTGACCAGAGCTTGCGGTGCGAAAGGTCCGCCGCGCAGCGCATCGAGGGCGACGCCGAATTCGTTGTGCTGATGGAAGAAGACCGAGAACAGCAGGTTCACTTCCTTGGTCAGCGCAATGAACGGATCCCATTCGTCGCCGCCGATACACAAGCCGACGCCAACCACCGTGCCCTGCAGCCGCACCGCTTCGACCGCCGCGCCGATGAGGCCGCGCTTGCCGACGCATTCGAAGACAATGTCTGGCGCTCCGCCACAGAGATCGGCGAGGTTTTCGGTCAGCTTTTCGCCCGAAAGCGCGAAGCCGGTCGCGCCGAGAGCAAGCGCACGCTCGCGCTGATGGCCGTGGATGTCGGCCACCACGACACGCGACGCCCCCATCCGCCGCGCCCAGAAGGCGACGAGCAGTCCGATCGGCCCAGCGCCCAGGATGGCGACCCGATCCCCCGGCTTCATGCCCGAGCGGACGATGCAATGCAGAGCGACCGACAGTGGCTCGGCCAACGCACCATCCTCGAGCGCCACATCGCCGGGCAGGATATGACACTGGCGTGCGGCCACGGTCGCGTATTGCGCATAGCCGCCGCCGATCAGCTCCATCTCGCGACAGCGCGCCGGATCGCCGCGCTCGCAGGCTTCGCAGTGTCCGCAACCGCGCATCGGCGCGACGGCGACACGGTCACCGATCCGAAGGCCTGTTGCCTCCGATCCGACCGCGACGATGTCCCCAGAGAATTCATGGCCGAGCACGAAGCCTGCCTCGATGCCGAAAGGCACGGGGTCCTCGGTGATATGCAGATCGCTGCCGCAGATGCCGCAGGCGGCGACACGCAAGACGACCTCGCCCGGTGCCGGCGTCGGGTCCGGCACCGTGCCGATCCGCAGCGGGACGCCGACCCTATCGAAGATGGCGGCTTTCATGAATCCTCCTCGTCAGCGGTTCGGGTCGACGAGCTTGCGTCGGATCGGGAACCATGGTGCATCCCACCGTTTCGAGATCAGGCCCCAGATGCCCGTCCGGGCGTAGAGCGCGACCAGAAGCGTCATCAGGCCGAGGACAACGAAATAAGTCGCGCCGTATTCGCCGAACCAGCGGTCCGCGATGAAGAAAATCAGGGATCCGATCAGAACGCCCTCGATGGAGCCGATTCCGCCGACCATGACGATGAAGATCGCGACGTTGGCCCACATCGGATCGAAGGCCGAACCCGGGGTGATGCGGAGCTGCGCCATGAAATAGATCGCCCCGGCAAGACCGCAGCCGACCGCCGACGCGACGTAGATCAGGAAGCGCAGCTTGACGACATTCACGCCCTGGCTTGCGGCCGCGACCGGATTGTCGCGCATGGCGATCAGCGCAAGGCCGAAGCGCGAGCGAAGCAGCCAGTAGCTGCCGCCCAGCGTGACGAGCAGCATCCCCGCGCAGAGCAGCGACATGGCGACATTCCGCTCGAAGGCCGAATAGTCCTTCATCACGCGAAGCGACATGCCCGCGCCGGAATTGACGAGCGGCAGGTTCGAGGCGGTCAGCCGGAAGACCTCGGCCACCACCCATGTGCCGATCGAAAAATAGGGGCCATCCAGGCGATGCAGCAGCAGGTAGATCGGCACGGCCAGCGCGGCCGGCACCAGCAGCGAAAGGAAGACCGCCACAAACGGATTGATGCCGTAAGTCTGGGCCAACACGAAGAGCGCATAGCCGGCCGCTCCCATGAAGGCATGCTGACCCACCGAGACGAGGCCGGCATAGCCGGCGAGCAGGTTCCACATCTGAGCGACGGCGATGTAGCAGCACAGCACCAGAATCGACCGGATCGTGCCGGTCGAGGCCCACCATGGCATGGCGGCGACACCGATCAGCGCCAGCACAGCCAGCGTCATCGCGATGCGACCGGACCGGGTCTGGCGCTGGACCAGGACCTCAGGCACCTCGGTTGCCACATAGGGGATCGCACTCATGACAATGCCTTTCCGAACAGGCCCTGCGGGCGGGTCGCCAGCACGATCAGGAAGACGATATGTCCGGCGAGCACGCCGAAGCCCGGATCGATGCGGAAGCCGATGGCCTGCGAGATGCCGAGGACCATCGAGCCGGCGAAGGCGCCCCATACCGTCCCCATGCCGCCGATGATCACCGCTTCGAAGGCGTAGATCAGCTGGGCAGGTCCGTCGGCCGGCGCGACGGTCGACCGCAACGCCTGGAAGACGGCTGCAAAGCCGAGGATGCCGACCGCTGCCGCTGTCGCCATAGCATAGACGGCGCGCGGATTGATGCCGGTCATCGCCGCTGCCTCGACATCGGCCGACGCGGCGCGGAGCGCCCGGCCAAAGCGCGTGCGCTTCAGCGTCAGGTCGAGGCCTCCTGTCAACCCCGTGGCGACGGCCAGCACGATCAGCGGCAGGAGGCCGACATAGATACCGCCGATCTCGATGGATTGACTCTCTATTCCATGGCCGGGCAACGATCGGCTGTTCGCGGACCATATCTGCAGCATCAGGTTCTGCAGCGCGATCGAAAGTCCGAAGGTGGCGATCAGCGAGGGCAGCGGATCGCTGCCCACCACGCGGTTCAGCACGGCCTTCTGCAGCACCCAGCCCATCAGCACCGCGAGCGGCACCAGTAAGATCAGCACAGGCAGCGGTCCCAGACCCCAGGCCGTGGCTATCGAAATGCCTATCAGCGACAAAAGGATCACCAGATCGCCATGGCTGATGTTGACGATCCGCATGACGCCGAACATCAGCGCCATGCCGAGCGCATACTGGGCATACATGCCGCCCAGCAGGACTCCCTGCACCAAGGCGTCAAACCACTCCATGGCCTGCTCCAAAATAGGCTTTGCCGATCTGCTCACGCGTGATCTCGGCGGACCTGCCGGTCAGGGTCACGCGCCCCTCCAGCATGCAGTAGAGGCGGTCCGTAGCGGTTCGGGCGAGGCCGACATCCTGCTCGACCACGATCATCGCCGTTCCGGTGGCGCGGATTTCGGGCAAGGCGGCATAGATCTCGCGGATCACCTTCGGCGCAAGACCAAGGCTGATCTCGTCGCAGAGCAGCACGCGCGGCTGGCAGAGCAGCGCGCGGCCGATCGCCACCATCTGTTGCTGTCCGCCCGAGAGGCTCTGGACCTGCGTGCGGGCCTTCTCCTTTAGGATCGGGAACAGCAGGTGCAACCGCGGCAACGTCCATCCGCCCTTAGCGCCCATGCGCGCGGCCTGGTCGATGGCGACGCGCAGATTGTCCTCGACCGACATGCCGGTGAAGAGCCGACGGCCCTCCGGCACGATGGCGACACCCTTCTGGACCATGCGGTCGGTGGTGGTGCCGCCAACGGCCTCGCCGTGCAGCAGCACCATCTCGCGCGCAACCGGGAGCAAGCCCATGATCGAACGCAGGAGTGTGGATTTTCCTGCCCCGTTAGCGCCGATCAAGGCCACGGCCTCACCCTGGTGCAGCTCGATGTCGACGCCGTAGAGCGCCTGGAAATCGCCATAGCGGGCCAACAGGCCGTGGGTGGAAAGAACGGCCGTCATGCCTCGATCCCCATGTAGACGCGCTGGACCTCGGGCAGCGCAATCACTTCGGCTGGCACGCCTTCGGCGATCTTCTCGCCGAAGTTCAGCACCAACAGCCGGTCGGCCACCGCCAGCAGCGCGTGCAGCACATGCTCGATCCACACAATGGTGATGCCGCGGTCGCGTATGCGGCGCACCAGCGCCACCAGCGCCTTCGATTCATCGTCGGTCAGCCCGCCCGCGATCTCGTCCAACAGCAGCAGCTTCGGATCCGACGCCAGCGCGCGCGCCAGCTCCAGCCGCTTGCGATCGAGCAGAGTGAGCGCGCCGGCCGAGACATTGGCCTTGTCGGAGAGCTCGCAATCGCGCAGGACCTGGGCGCAGAAAGCATAGCTCTGCTTCTCGGACCGGCCGCCGCCGAAAGCGGCGGCGACCAGCAGGTTTTCGAAGGTGGTCATGCCGGAATAGGGACGCGGGATCTGATAGGTCCGCCCGATCCCCATCTGGCAGCGCCGGAAGGGCGGCTCGCCGCGAAGCGCGGTGTCGCCGAGCTGGATCTCGCCGCCGGACGTCTTCAAATCGCCGCTGATCATGTTGAACAGCGTCGTTTTGCCCGCCCCATTCGGGCCGAGGATGCCCAGCACCTCGCCCCGATGCACGTCGAAGCTCACCTCATGCAGGACGCGGACAGCGCCGAAGGACTTCGACACGCCGTGCGCTTTCAGCAGGATTTCCCTACCCATAACTCTGCCCGCGTTCCCGCTCATGTCACCAGGCGATCGGCTGGATAGCCTGCTGCGGCGCGAAGAGCTGATTGACAGTGTTGTCGACGATCTTCAGGTCATAAGGCCATTTCTCGCCCTTCACCCACTGGCCGCCGAAGATCGGCGTCTTGCAGATGTTCTTGTGGGGTGAGCCGTCGAACTTGATATGACCGACCAGCGTCTGCAGATCGGTAGCGACCAGAGCGTCACGATTGGCCGCACGGTCGAGCGGATTGGAAGAGCGCTTCAGTATGTCGAGGGCGACCTCGAGCAAGGCATGCGAATAGCCCAGCGGCTGCGTCCACTGGCGCTTCGTATCGGCTTCCCATTGGCTGGCGATGTCGCTGCTGACCTGGCCGGTCAGCGACGACTTGAACGGGAAGGCCGGGGTCCACCAGACCTCCGAGGACATGCCGTTGCCTAGAGGACCCATGGCCTCGACGCCACCCGGGAACAAGAGCGCCGCCGCCACCGTGACCGCCTTCGGCTTGAAGCCCTGCTGGTTGCACTGGGTGACGAAGGTCTTCAGATCGTCGGGATAGGTAATGCCGCCGATGATCTCGCAGCCCTGCTTCTTGAACTCGGCTATCTGTGCGGAAAAATCATTGGTGCGGGGCTGGAAATAGCCGGGCACCACGACCTCGTAGCCGGCCTTGCGGGTCGGCGCTGGCAAGCCATATTCGTCGTTGCCCCAGGTCTCGCCGTCGATGTTCTGGGGGAACAGCATCCCGACCTTCTTGTTGGTCTCCAGATGGTTCCAGAGCCCGACGAAGGTGTTCAACGCCTCGTCGAGGCCCCAGAAGAAATGATAGGTCCAGTCGAAGGTCTGCTTGCCGCCGCCGCGCGGCATGATCACCGCTTGCCAGGGAGCGCCCGAGGAAATGCAGGGCGTTTCATAAAGCTCGGCCTGCTCGGCCGCGGGCAGGATCGTGTCGGTGGTCGAGGCCGGCACGAGCAGATGCACCTCGTCGTTCAGGATCAGATTGCCGGCGATTTCCGATGCCTTGTTCGGATTGGACTGGCTGTCGCGGTCAAGAATCTCGATTTCGTAGGTATTGCCGTCGGCGCATTGCAGTTGGCCGCCGAGCAGGGCGCGGATCTTCTGCAAGGTGTAGCCATCCGTTTCACCAAACAGGGCGAGCGGTCCGGTCGTCGGGCTGAGATAGCCGAGCTTGATCTTTCCCGCCGTCGCGGCGCGCACATAGGCCGGCATGCCAAGCGTGCTGGCGGCAAGGCCGGCTCCAATCCCCTTCAGGACGCTTCGGCGGCTGGGCCGCAAGCCCGATTTCACCAGTCTGTTGTAGTAGCTCATCGTCGGTTCCTCCCTGGGTTAAGTTTCTCCGGCCCACGGGACCGGTCTCAGTTCAAAGCGGCTTCAGGTCATCCTCAGCAGTGAGCCGCCATCGATTACGATCAGCGAGCCCGTGACGTAAGACGCGGCCGGCGACGCCAGATAAAGCGCCAGGCCCTTGATCTCTTCCGGGTCGCCGATCCGACCGAGCAGCGACTGGGCCTCGAAGGCCTTGCGGTCCGCCGGATTGCGCAGCCGGCCGCCGGCGATGTTGGTGATGAACGGTCCGGGCAGGATGGCATTGATGCGGATGTTGTAGGCGCCAAGCTCCATCGCCATGTGGCGAACGAGATGGTTCACCGCGGCCTTGGCGGGCATGTAGGGCGTGCCCACGATGCTCTCGTTGATCAGCGATGCAATGGACGACGTGACGATGATCTGGCCGCCGCCATTCGGCTTCATGTGCCGGACGGCATGCTTGATCGTGGTGTAGACCGAGGTCAGGTTGATCTCCATCACCTTGTCCCAGTGCTCGTCGGGCAGGTTCTCGATGGCGCCCTCGGGGTTCCTTTCGCCCGTCGGGGTGTTGAAGCCCGGCCCGGCATCGATCCCGGCATTGGCGAACACGACATCGATCGAGCCCGCCTTCCCGGCGACCTTGTCGAAGGCTGCGGCCATGGCCGCGCGGTCGCCGACATTGACAACCTGGCCCCAGACATCGCCACCCACCGCCCTGATCGCGGCCACGGTCGTGTCAAGCCCGGCAGGGTTCAGGTCGAAGATACAGACCTTCGCCCCGTGCTCGGCCATGATCTCGGCATAGGCCTGCCCGATGCCGCTGGCGCCCCCGGTGACGATCACCGACTTGCCTCTGACATCGAACATCTTTTCAAGTGCGGCCATCAGTTTCCTCCCTTGTGCGACAGCACGAAATCGAACTCCACGTCGTAGAACGGGGCCGCAACCTCGACCCTGGCGGCAGCTTCGGCGTCCTCGATCTTGCGGAATTCGGCGAGCAGGCTCTTCTTCACGCCGAAGACGGCATCTGAATCGATGTACGGGTCGTCCGGGTCGAAGATGTGCGTGGTCAGCGCTTCGAAGCCCTCGGCCTCGACGATGTAGTGGAGATGCGCCGGACGATTGGGGTGACGCCCCAGGGCGCCCAGCAGCTTGCCGACCGGGCCATCATCCGGGATCGGGTAGTATTTGGGCTTCACGCCGCGGAACCAGTAGCGCCCGTCCGCGCCGGTGCGGAAGACGCCGCGCAGGTTGAAGTCGGGTTGGATGCCCTTCTGCTGCACGTCGTAGAAGCCCTCGTCATTGGCCTGCCAGACGTCGATCTTGGCGCCTGCGATCGGCTTGCCCTCGGTATCGAGGATGCGGCCATGCACGAACATGGGCTCGCCCTTCTGGTCGAGGCAGATGTTCGAGCCCATCGGCAGTTCGGGCGCATCGGCGACGTGGAAGGGTCCCAGCACCGTCGATTCCGAGGCGCCCGACGGCTTGCGGTTGTTGATCGCATCGACCAGCATCGAGACACCGAGAACATCCGACAGCAGGATGTATTCCTGCCGCCACTCGTTGCAGATCTGGCCTGTCCGCGTCAGGAACATGATCGCGCCGAACCATTCCTCCTGTGTCGGCTCGATCTCCTTCACCGCCTCGTGCAGCTTGCGGGTGATGACCTCCATCACCTCTTTGAGTCGCTCGTCCTTGGCGTTCCTGTTCCGCGCCACCACGACCTCGGCCGAGTTCGCTTCGGTGAAATAGCCGGATTCGTGTTCGTCGATCATGCGATCCTCCTCAGCGCGCCAGAACGGATTTGAAGACCCGGCGCAGTTCGGCCGCCGGATCGGCCGCCAGCGTTTCGGAACGCCAGGCAACATGATGGTCGGGACGAACGATCAGGCAGCCGTTGTCGCGGATCTCCCGCGCGCCGGCCCAGTCGCCGGTATGATCCTCGATCGCGCGACGCGGGCCGATCACATGGCTGCGGATCGGCAGACCGAGTTCCGCGCCCACCGTCTCCGCCGCTGCGACCCACGCCTCGCCGCCAATGCCGGTCAACAGCGTGAACTCGCCATGCCCGCAAAGATCGAGCGTCGAGACTTTCCTGCCGGAGCGCTCGAAGACCCAGACATGCGGCAAGCGCGCACCGGGCCACGTTGTCGGCGCATAATGCAGCTCGCGATCCTTCTCGAAAGGCGGCTCGCGCTGGCCGTCGGTCACCACCGCGCCGGAGGCATAGCGCTGGTTCATCTCGACGCCATGGGCGTCGAACTCGTACTTCTTGAAGGCGATGGCCTTGCGGAGCGCCTCGCGCTGCGCTTCGGCGACGGGCGTCGCATCGGCGCGAGCCTCCATGTTCCTGTGGATCTTGTCGTGATCCACGCCGCCGTCCATGCCGAGCGCCTCGAAGATCGGTCCGAATTCGGCGATGGACTGGTTCGCCCGTGTCACGATCTGGCGCGCGATCGGTGCGCGCTCGGCCGAGAAGCTGTCCAGAAGCCCGACCCCCGCCTGCCCCTTGACGACCTTGGCAAGCTTCCAGGCGAGGTTGAACCCGTCCTGGATCGATGTGTTCGAGCCGAGCCCGTTCGAGGGCGGATGCCGGTGCGCGGCATCGCCCATGATGAACACCCGCCCCTTCTGCATGTGCGTGGCGAAGCAGTTGTTCACGGTCCAGGTGTTGGCGCCCAGGAGCTCGATCTCGAGCGCGGGATCTCCGACCAGTTGACGCGCGACGCTGGTGGCCAGTTCCGGCGTCACTTCAGGCGGCGGCTGGTTGATGTCGTAGCCCCAGACGATCAGCCATTCGTCCCACGGCCGCACCATGCGCACGAGACCCATGCCGATGCCGCCGACGTCGGCGCCGGGCTGCATGACCCAGTAGAGGACGCTCGGCCGGTGGGCGACATATTTCGAGAGATCAGCCCTGAACAGGATGTTCATCGAGCCGCCAACGCCCATCTTGCCCTCGAGCGGCAGGCCCAGATGCTCGGCCACCAGCGAGTTGCCGCCGTCGGCGCCGACGAGGAACTTCGACCGCACGGTGAAATCCTTGCCCGACAGCCGATCGTGGCAGGTCGTGGTCACGCCGTCCGCATCCTGGACATGGCTGACATATTCCGTGCTCATGCGGGCCTGCGTGCCGCGGGCGCAGGCCGACTTGAACAGGATCGGCTCCATGAAGGTCTGCGGCAGATCGTTCATGAAGCAGGGAGACGACAGGAGATGTTCGGCCTTGGAGAGCGGATGGACGCCCCAGCTCTTCATGCGGCCGATCTCCTCGCCGGCCAGGCTTTCGCAGAACACGTTCTCGCCCATCAGCTCCTGCGGGGAGGCGTGCATCATGGCCTCGGCCTCTACCTCCGGCCCAAGGTCGCGCAGCACTTCCATCGTGCGCTGGTTGGTGATGTGGGCACGCGGCGTGTTCGACAACCAGCGATAGCGATTGACGATCATGTTGGCGACGCCGTAGCTGGACAGCAGCGCGGCGGTGGCCGAGCCGGCCGGGCCAGTGCCGACGATCAGCACGTCGGTTTCGATATCCGCCATCAAATTCCTCCCTCGATCTTCGGACCGGTCAGCCTGCGGCGAACCGGAAACAGGTGCAGGCCCTTGCGGGACGCGATCAGGCCCCACAGCCCCTTTGGTGCAAAAAGCATTACGACGACGGCGATGAGGCCGAGCGTCATCAAGTACCAGCTGCCGTAGTCGGCCAACGCCGAGCGCAGCGCAAAGAAGACCAGCACACCGAGGATCGGCCCCTCGATGGTGCCGATGCCGCCGATGACGACTATGAAGATGACGTTGGCGGTCCAGTCGGTGACGGCAAAGGCCGCTCCCGGCGAGATGCGGGCCGTCTGCAGAAAGATCAGCGCGCCGATCAGCCCGGTGGCGGCCGCGGCGATCAGAAAGACCGCCCATCTGAGCCGGCCGGTATCGACGCCGACCGATTGCGCCGCGTCGACATTGTCGCGCACCGCCGCCAGCGCCAGCCCGAGGCGATTGCGCAGCAGCCAATAGATGCCGCCGGTCACCGCCACGACCAGCGCCAAGGCCAGCCAGTAGGCCAGGACGTCGCGTGCCGCGGCCTCGCGGACGCCGAACAGCGCCCTGATCGCATCGGTGCCCAGGATGCTGCTCGTCGCCTCGCGCGGCAGCGAAGTGCCGGTGCCGCCGCCGAGCGCCTTCCACTGCGCGACCAGCAGGCGCGTCACTTCAGCGATTACCCAGGTGCCGATGGCGAAATAGGCGCCCTGCAAACGGAATGCGAAGAAGGCCGTCGGAACCGCCAGCACCAGCGCCGCAAGCCCCCCCAGTGGGATCGCCAGGACCGGATTCCAGCCAAGCAGGATCACGCCGGCGAACATCGCGTAGGCGCCGATGCCGACGAAGGCCTGCTGACCCACCGAGACCAGGCCGCCATAGCCCGCCAGAAGGTTCCATATCTGCGCCAGCGTCAGCATGGTGAGGATGAAGAACAGATCCTGTATGACGCCCCGCGAGGCCACGGCAGGCAGCGCGAGCGCGGCGACGATGACGATCGGCACCGTGATCGCGGTTACGGTTCCGGCGCGGGTGCGGGTTGTCAGTCGATACATGCCGCCCCTCAATCCACTGCGCGCGGAAAAAGCCCGCGCGGTTTGAGCAGCATCACGGCCAGGAAGGCGATGTGGCCGGCCAGGATCTGCCATTCCGGATTGAGCGCGGCACCAAACGTCTGCGCCACGCCGATGATGATCCCGCCCGCGAGCGTTCCCCATAGGCTGCCGAGGCCGCCGATGATCACCGCCTCGAAGGCATAGATCAGCCGCGCCGGCCCGATCGAAGGATCGAAGTTTGCCCGCATGCCGAGATAGAGGGCCGCCAGCGTCACCACGACCATGGCGATCCCGGTGGCGATCGCGAAAATCCGCTTCGGTTCTATCCCCATCAGCCCCGCCGTCACGGCGTCGTCCGAGGTGGCGCGGAAGGCACGGCCGAGCGCGGTGTGGTAAAAGAGCCCGTTCAGGGCAATGATCATCACGATCGCCGAGGCAAAGGTCATCAGCGGCATGATCCCCACCGTGACCAGCCCGAGATCGAGCGATGCCCCTTCCAACGCGCCCACCGGAATACGGCGGCTGTCGGCGGAGAAGGCCTCGAGCAGGCCGTTCTGCAGGGCGACCGACAGGCCGAAGGTGACCAAAAGCGGCGGCAGGATGTCCTTGCCCAGCACGCGGTTCAGCACGGCGGCCTGCAGCAGCCAGCCGAGCGCGAACATCGCCGGCATGGCGACCAGGGCAGCGATCCAGGGCGACAGGCCGAGCAGCGTGACGCCCATCAAAACCAGATAGGCGGCAAGGATGATGAGGTCGCCATGGGCGAGATTCACCAGCCGCATGATGCCGAAGACGAGGCTCAATCCCGCTGCAAATAGGGCATAGAGCCCGCCCAGCAGAATCCCCTGCACGAGGGTGTCCAGCCAGATCATCGCCGCGCCACCTCGATCAGGCCACAAGAGCGCTGCGCGAGCAGATGACGGAGCCTCGGTTTCCGGATCATGCCGCCACTCCGAAATAGGCAGAATGGATGTCTTCGCGCTTGACCTCGGCCGCCCTGGCGGCCAGCGTGACGCGGCCCTCCATCATGCAGTAGACACGGTCGGCGACCGCCAGCGCCTTGCCGATATCCTGCTCCACCAGCACGATCGCGGCGCCGCCTTCGCGGATCCTGGGAAGGGCTGCGTAGATGTCGCGGATGACGACGGGCGCGAGGCCGAGGCTGATCTCGTCGCAGAGCAGCAATTCGGGGTTCGACATCAGCGCCCGGCCGATCGCCACCATCTGCTGCTGGCCGCCCGAGAGCGCTGTGCCGGGGCTCTTGCGCCGCTCGCGCAGGATCGGAAAAAGATCATAGACCGCGTCGAGGTTCCACGGCCCCGGCACCTTGCGCGCCTGCCCGCCGACCAGCAGGTTTTCCTCGACAGTCAGCGAAGGGAACAGTCGGCGCCCCTCCGGCACCATGGCGATACCGCGCTTCATGATCTCGGCCGACGACAGCGCGCCGATCGACTCGCCTCTGTGCAGCACCATACCGGGCTCGTTGCCGATCACGCCCGTGATCGAGCGCATCAGCGTGGATTTTCCGGCGCCATTGGCGCCGATAATCGCCACGCATTCGCCCGCGGCCACGCTGATATCCACACCGAACAGCGCCCGGAACTGGCCGTAATTCGCGGTGAGGCCACGCGTTTCCAGCATCAGACCTCGAGCCCCAGATAGATTTCGCGAACCGCCTTCGAGGCCATGATCTCATCAGGCGCACCGATCCCGATCACACGCCCGAAATCCAGCACGAGAAGCCGCTCTACCACCGAATTCAGGGCGTGCAGCACATGCTCGATCCAGATGATTGTCGTGCCCCTGGCGTGGATCGCCTTGATCGTCGCGACCAGGGCCTTGCATTCGCCCTCCGTCAGACCGCCGGCGATCTCGTCCAGAAGCAGAAGCTCAGGGCCTGTCGCCAGGGCGCGGGCGAGTTCGAGGCGCTTGCGGTCGAGAAGGCTCAGCGAGCCGGCCACGAAATTGGCCTTCCTGAGAAGCTCCGTCTCCTCGAGGATACCAGCGCAATCGTCGACCATCTCGGCCTCGCGTCCGCCGCGGCCGAAAGCGGCAGCGGTCAAGAGATTTTCGAACACGGTCAGCCCCTCGAAAGGCTGCGGAATCTGGAAGCTGCGGCCAACGCCCATGCGCACCCGCTCCATCGCCGGAGCACGGGTCACGTCGCGGCCGAGCAATTCGATGCGCCCCTCATTGGCAAACAGATTGCCGGTGATCAGGTTGAAGAGCGTCGATTTTCCCGCGCCGTTCGGGCCGATAATGCCCAGCGCTTCGCCGCGCGGCACGCTGACGGTCACGGAATCCGCAACCTTCAGGGCGCCGAAGGACTTCGAAACGTTTTCCAGCCTGAGTATCATCACTATCATCCTTGGGTCGCGCCGAACGAGGGCGGCGGTATCAGCCGCCCTCGGCAGCGTCAGGCCAGGGCTTCCATCTTGCCGGCGGTGGGTATCTCGGAGGCGCCGGCGTTTTCGACGATCACCAGATCGAAGCCGCCACCGGCCTTCTTGCGCCACTGCCCGCCAACGAGCGGTGTCTTGCAGACGTTCTTCGCGGCGAAAGGTGGCAATCCCGCACCGCTCCAGGCCACTTTGCCCACCACCGTCGTCATGTCGGTGGCCGCTATCGCCGCCGCGATCGCCTCGGCATTGGTTGGATCCGACACGCGGCCCATGACATTGGCCGCCACCTCGAACAGCGAATGGACAAAACCGATCGGCTGGGTCCAGGGACGGCCGGTCTTGGCGGTGAAATCCGCAGCGAGTTCGGCCGAACTCTCGCCCGTCAGCGACGATTTGAACGGATGCGAGGCCGACCACCAGACCTCGGACGAGAGGTTGTGGCCAGCATCGCCGAGCGTCTCGACCGATTGCGGAAAAAGGATCGCCTTGGCGACCGTCACCGCCTTGGGGTTGAAGCCCTGCTGGCGGGCCTGGTTCCAGAAGGTGGTGAAGTCGGGGGGAATGACCACCCCGGTAACGATCTCGGCATTGGCGGCTTTGAAGGCGTTGACCTGCGCGGTGAAATCGTCCGAAAGGTTCTGATAGCGGCCAGGATCGGCAAGGCTGAAGCCGGCGGCATCGAGGCCGGGCTTCAATCCATTCTTCGGGTCGCCCCAGGCATTGCCGTCGGCATCGTTGGGGAACAGCCCGCCCACCTTGCCGTTGGTGGAAAGCTGTTTCCACATGCCGGTGTAGACGGCGATGATGTCTTCGAGACCCCAGAAATAATGATAGGCGAAGTTGAAAGGCTTCCACGAGGCCGGATCGGCCGGATTGCCCTGCTGGCCGATGAACCAGGGCTGCCACGGCGCCATCGTCGAGATGACCGGCACGCCCTCCGCCTCGCAGGTGGTGGCCACAGGGTTGGTGTTCTCGGGTGTCGAGCCGACGAGCATCAGGTTGATCTCGTCATCGACGATCAAGCTCTTCGCCACCTCGGCCGCGCGATTGGGATTCGACTGGCTGTCCTTGACGATGACCTCGAAGTTCTTGCCCGCCTCGGAAGCGAGGAAGGCCTTGATGTTGTAGGCATCGCTCTCCGCGAAGCCGGCAAGCGGCCCGGTCTGCGGCGAAACATAGCCCAGGCGGATCTTGGCGCCTTGCGCGATGGCCGGCGTCGCCAGGCGCGAACCGGCCAGCGCCAGGCCTGTCGCCGCCGAGGCTTTCAGTAGGCTGCGTCTTGTGATCACTGTAGTTCCTCCCTCTTGTTTTATTCTCAAGCCCCCGGACGGCGTCCCTCCCACGCCACCTGAAGGAGTTCCCTTATCGATCCCGGATCGATTGGCCTCGGATTGGCATAGGCATTCTTGACCGCGATCGCCGCCGCGCGGTCGAGATCGGTCTCCTCGATGCCGATCGCCTTCAAGCTCAGCGGAGAGCCGACCGACTGTGCGAAATCCCAGAGCCCGCCGCCCGCCGAGCCGCCGCCGAATGCCTCGGCGATGGGGCGCAGCAGATCGGGCACTGCCGCTTCGTTGAAGGCGGTCGTGTAGGGCAGCAGGATGGCGTGGGTTTCGGCATGCGGCGTATCGAACGAGCCGCCGAAGACATGCGCCAGCTTGTGATGCAGCGCCATCGAGACATAGCCGAGTGCGGTCGAGCAGCACCACGCCGCATAGAGCGCCTGCGTCCGCGCCGCGCGATCCTGCGGGTCGCCGATCAGCCTTGGAATGCCGTCCTTGAAGGCAATCATGGCATCCCTGCACATCAGCACGATCACCGGGTTGCGATCGGGGGCATAGAAGGCCTCCATCGCATGAGCGATCGCGTTCATCGCCGAGGTCACGGTGAGACCTACCGGCAGACTCAATGTCAGATCGACGTCGTAGATCACCGTCTCGGGGCGGATGTCCGGCGAGCGGCGGGTGGTCTTCTCACCGGCCGCCGTCTCGCCGAGGATGTCAGTCATTTCCGAGCCGGCATAGGTGGTGGGAATGACCACCTGGTCGGCGCCGGTGCGCACGGCAATGGCCTTGCCGAGCCCGGTGGTCGAGCCGCCGCCAAGACTGACGACCGCCGAAGCGCCGCTGCTGCGGAAGGCATCGACGGCCTTTTCCGTGACCTCGACAGGGGTATGCATGACCGCGCCGGCAAAGATCCCGGCCGCGAGGCCACCAAGGCTTGCGGCCAGTCTTTCCGCATCGCCCTTCTGATGCGATGTCGACAGCACCATCACCTTGTCATGGCCGAGCCGCCGGACTTCCTCTTCGACGCGAGCCATGCTGCCGGCACCGAAGACCACCCGTGTCGTCAGGCCAGGAAAGGTGAAGCTGTCCATCATCGCGCCGCCTCCATGCGCGGGCCACGCCCGGCCGCGAGGTCGTCGAGGATCGTGCCCAGCATGGCGATCTCGGCGTCCGAGACCTCATGGCCGCGGCCCGGGAACAGATCGGCCCGCAGGCTCGCGCCAAACCGGCCCAGCGATTGCGCGGCATCGGCAAACGCCGAGACCGGAATCCAGGGATCAGCATCGCCACCGGAAAGATAGATCGGCATTCCGGCCGGCGCCGCCTCGGATCTTTCGTCCGCCGGAACGCCGACACGGCAGCCCGTGAAGGCCGCCAAAGCGTCCGGCGGCGGCAGCCCCGCGCAGAGATACTCGATCGAGAGACACGCCCCTTGCGAGAAGCCCGCGAGAAGAAGCGGCAGTCCGGGCAGTTCGGCCCGCGCCGCGACCATTGCGGCCGCAAGGTGGTCGAGCGCATCCGAAAGCTGCGCGCGGGCGACCGGCGTCAACGGATCGACGGCACGCGCCTCCCACCAGATGCCGTGCGGTGCACGCGGCAGGATGAAGGCCACGGCGGACGCGGAAAGCCGCGACAGCACATGCGACTGCATCTCTTCGGGCGATTGGCCGCGGCCGTGGACGAAGACGCAGATCGCCTTCGCCTCCGGGCCTCTTGGCCCAAGCCGGAGCGGACCGCTGCCTGAACTCACGTGAAATCCGCCTCTTCCAGGCCGGCCTGCAATTCGCTCTCGCGGTCCTTGAACCACGGCGGGAAGACCAGCGTCTTGCCGATCTGGCCCGGAGGCTCATCCTTGGCCCAGCCTTCCGGCGTGGTCCAGGCAATTTCGAACAGCGCGCCTCCGGGCGAGCGGACATAGCAGGACTTGAAGTAGTTGCGGTCCTTCTGCTCCGATATATCGGTGAAGCCGAGGCCCTCTATATGGGCGCGCAGTTTCAGCTGGTTCTCTTCGTCGCCGGTGTTGAGGGCTAGATGGTGGATGGTGCCGCCAGCCAGCGTCCAGGTGCCCTGCGGGCTGTCGCGATCGACAATGACCTCCACGCGCTGCGCGACGCCGGCCGCGTCCGGCACGCGGAACACAAGCCCCTCGTGGTCATCGGCCTCTTTCTCCATCGGCAATGCGATGGTCAGGAAGTCGTCCATGGCGGTGCGGTCCATCACCGCCACCACGGCGCCGTAGATTCCCTTGATGCCGTGGGCCTTGCCGATGCCCTGCGTTTCGTTGGCGATGGGCGCGCGTGGATCCCTGTCGCTTTCCACCAGCTCATGCGGGATGCCGCAGGGATGTGCGAAAGCCGCACGGTCGGCGCCAAAACGAGTGATCTTGATGGCCTCGATGCCGCGCGCGTTCAACCGGTCGACCCAGAAATCCACGGCCCCCTTGGGGATCGACTGCATGATGGTACGCGACTGGTTGGATCCGCGGCGGCCATAGACGCCTGGCTTGCGGAACGGGAAGGTGGTGATGATCGTCGAGGCATCGCCGTTGGGCGAGCCGTAATAGAGGTGATAGACCGGGATGACGCCGTCGAACAAGACGGTGCGCTTGACCGAATGCAGGCCCAGTGCCTTGGTATAGAAATCAAAATCTTCCTGAGCGCTGTCCGTCGAGAGCGTCAAATGGTGGTAGCCGCTGACACGTGCCATCGGTCATCTCCTCCCAGAGGTTTCGGTTTCGCCCCGCCGCTGCGGACAGAGCACGAGGTTGAGGTCGAGCGCGTGCTTCCGTTTTCCTCCGTTGGGCGGCAGCGCGCGGAACTCGGCCATGAGTTCGGGCTTGACCCCGAAGATCGCATCCCGGCCGATCGCGGGGTCCGACCGGTCGAAGATGTGGGTCGTCAGCGTTTCGAAGCCCTCCGCCGAGACGCGAAAATGGATGTGGGCCGGCCGCTCGAGGCCAAGGCCAAGCGCCGACATCAATTGGCCGACTGGGCCGTCCGACGGCAGCGTGTAGCCCTTCGGCTTCACCGTCGTGAAGCGGAACCGCCCCTGCGGATCGGTACGGAAGCGCCCGCGCAGATTGAATTCAGGCTGCTTATCAGGTTCCTGGTTCTCGTAGAGACCCTCGGCATTGGCCTGCCATATCTCGACCATCGTATCGCCGATCCCCGCGCCGTCGAGCGCGACGATCCGGCCGGCAACTTCCAGCGGCTCACCCTTGTGATCGCGCGAGATGTTCGCGCCGAGCGGCATCTCCGGCACGTCGGCCCGGTAGAAGGGGCCGGCCAGGGTGTTTGGGGTCGCCCCAACAGGGCGCGGGCTGTTCTGATCCTCGATCAGCGAAGACACGCCCAGGACGTCGGCGAACAGCACCCATTCCTGGCGCCGCGCATCGGCGTAGTGGCCAACCTCGGTCAGAAAATCGATCGCCTGCCGGAATTCCTCGCCGGAGGGGCGCAACTCGACGATCAGCGCGTGCAAACCGTCGACGGCTGCCTGTGCCGCCGCCGCCAGGCGGGACTGGCCCATTGCCGTCAGGCGCCGTGAGAATTCCTCGGCCTGCGTCGAGATCGCCTTGGGGAATTCATCTCGCTTCGGGTCGTGCTGGCCGTGCATTCCGCCGGGGCCTCCCTTCCCCTTGCCAAGCGGGATAGCACGGCCCGACGCGATGCTTGATGAGATGTGGCGTCCCTTGTATAGCGTTTTGCTATGAAGCTGAACGAGCGCCACCTCATGCAGCTCGCTGCGGTGCTGGATGCAGGCGGCGTGTCGGAAGGAGCCGCTATGCTGGGCCTGACCCAGCCGGCAGTCAGTCGATCGCTGGCCATGCTGGAGGCACGGGTGGGCGAGCCGCTTTTCCTCAAGGGTCGCCGGCCCCTGCAGGCGACACCGCTCGGCTTCCAGCTGGCGGCGCAGGGCCGCACGATGATCACCGCGTCGCGCAAGGCGTCGGATGCGGTGCAGGGCTTCATGAAAGGCACCAAGGGCGTCGTCCGTGTCGGCGGCGTGCCTTTCTTCATGGATGCGATGATCAGCCGGATGATCGGAGAATTCCAGAAGCTCGAGCCCGAGGTCACCGTCCAGCAAAGCTACATGAACCTGCCCGAGATGGTCGCGGCGCTGGAGAGCAACCAGATCGATCTCGGGATCGTGCCGATCGGCGTGCTAGACCTGGGACCCGGCTTCGAATTCACGGAAATCCTGCCCGGACGCAACGTCGTGGCTTGCCGGCCCGACCATCCCCTGCTGCGAAATCGCCGCCTCAGGGCGCATGACCTGACCAGCTTTCCCTGGGTTGCCCCCCTACCCGGCTCTCCGCTGATGTCGGACCTGCAGATGATCCTGATGAGCATCGGCATGTCGGACCTCAACGTCCGCTATTCGGGAGGCTCGCTGATGAGCGTGATCAACTTCCTTGCCGAAACCGATGCGCTGGCGGTGCTGCCATTCTCCGTGGTCTTCGCGCAGCGCAAGGAAAACCGGGTGACGGTGCTACCCTATGAAATTCCGCAGCCCAGCCGCTCGCTTGGAATCCTGCGCCGGGTCAGCGGGCCACGCTCGCCCGCGGCAGAGCGCTTCGCCGGCCACGTCACGACCGCCTTCGAGAATCTGAAGCACATCATCAAACGGCACGAGAATGCCGTCGTCTGGGGGCGGTAATCCGGCCTCGCTATTCGAATGATGCGGTGGCGTCACATAACGCGCATGTTTCCTCCAGCCGGAGGCGCTTCATCCCCGCGTCGCCGGTTAGGCTCGACGGCCGCCCGCCCCCAAAAGCCGTCGGGCCGCCAGAAATCCCGATATCCTATTGGCTCTCCCTCCTCCACCTCGCCATCACTGCGTAAACGCCTTGGACATCTGGTCCACAAAGGGTTTCAACAGATAGGACCAGACATTGCGTTCATCGGTGCGGATATGAACCTCGGCGGGCATACCTGGCCTCAGCACCTTCGCTTCGGTCAGGCAGTTCGATTTGCTTTCAACCTTGATACGCGCCGAGAAATAGGAAAGCTGACGTTGCGGATCTTTAATCAGATCTGCCGAGATGTGTTTCACTGACCCTTGGCAGACCGGAGTGGTTCCCACGTCGAACGCCGGAAAACGGATCGATACCGGCTGCCCCGGGCGGACGTCGTCGACCCGCGACGGCGGGATCAGCGCGTCCACCACAAGATCATCGGCATCAGGTACGATGGTCATGAGCATCTCGCCAGGCGCGATAACGCCGCCGACGGTATGGACAGCCGATTCCTGTATCGTTCCGGACTGCGGCGCGCGGATCGTTGTCTTGGTCAATTCATCCTGGGCCACAATCCTCCGTTCGTTGAGTTCGGTCTGCTTAGCTTCCGTCTCGCGGAGTTCGGTCGTCACGTCAGTGCGCCTTTGGTCATCCAGTTGCAGCATCTGCAACCCCGTTTCGCTGATGCGCGCCTGCGCTTCAGCTACTGCTGCAGCGAGGCGCCCCGATTCTCCCCTGGCCCGGGTGGCATCCAGCTTGATGTTGCTTAGCCTCTCCTTGGAGACGAGTTTTTTGGCGTAGAGGGAATCAACGTCCGCGAAATCCTTGTTCAGCAGAGCAACCGATTCATCCACCGCGCTCTGTTGCGCCTTAAGGCCGTCGATCTGACGTTCAAGTTGCTGGGATTGGCTTCTCAACTGTGCCTTCTGTCCAGCCAAAGCCGAAGCGCGCGTTTCAAAGAGAGCGCGCTCGCCATTGACGAGCGCAGCCAGCTCCGGCTGGTTCATTCGCGCCTTCAGGCCGGCCGGCAGCTGCATTTCCGCCAGGCCCGTGCGCTCGGCCTCCAACCGGGCGAGGCGGACGGTCGCGCGATCGAGATCCTCACTGATGATTTGCAGGTTCGCACGAGGCAGCGTGTCATCCAGTCTGACCAGCACGTCGCCGGCTCGTACATGATCTCCGTCCTGCGCGAAGATCCCGCCCACTGTGCCTCCGGTTTGATGCTGGACCTTCTTGACGTTGGTTTCCACCACCACGGTGGCTGGTGCAACCACAGCGCCGGCGATGTTGGTCAACCCCAGCCACAGACCACCGCCAAGAACCAGCAGACCGGTAATCGCCAAGCCGAATATCAGGTTGGCCCGTATACCGTCCGACAGATCTGGCGCGCTCACGGCAGGCGGTTTGCTGCCACGAAGGGTCCGAGCATACGACGAGAAGGTGACGAATGTTTCGAGCAGAGCCTCATGCATGCCCGGCAACCCCCGGTATCGGCGCCAAAGAAGATGGCCGAGGTGGAACAGGCGGTGACGGTCGGAGCACGTTCGCCAAGACCTCTTCGCGCGAGCCAAAGGCATGAACCGTCCCATTCGACATAACCAGTACCTGATCGATGTTGGCGAGAGCTGAGGGACGATGCGCAACGACAATGACGATGCCTCCGCGCTGACGCACTGCCCGTATGGCGCCGGCCAGGGCAGCGTCCCCGTCCACGTCGAGGTTCGAGTTCGGTTCGTCGAGCACGACAAGAAACGGCTCGCCATAAAGTGCTCGGGCGAGACCCACGAGTTGCCTCTGCCCTGCCGACAGGGCCGCTCCGCCCTCGCCGATGCGGGTCTGAAATCCCTGGGGGAGTTGCATTATCATTTTCTCGACGCCGGCTGCTCTTGCCGCCGCAAGGACGCCTTTTGGATCCGTCTTGCCTCGGAACCTCGAAATGTTGTCTGCTACCGTGCCGTCAAACAACTCCACATCCTGCGGCATGTAGCCGATATGGGCGCCGAGTTGTTCCGAGTTCCATTGATCGAGAGAGGCGCCGTCCAATCTCACCGAGCCATGGAGCGGCTTCCACACCCCGACCAACGAACGCACCAAAGTTGTCTTGCCGGAACCGCTTGGGCCGATTACGGCCATCCCAGCGCCTCTCGACAGATGGAAGCTCACATTGACCACGGTTGGCTTTGGCAAGCCGGGCGGCGCAATGGTCAATTGCTCGACCGCAAACCGCGCCTGCGGCCGAGGCAACTCCATTGGCTCGTCCTGGCGGCCGAATGCCGCCATGACCGCCGCCAGCTCGGAATAGCTGCGCCGGGCCGACAGAAAGCCTCTCCAGTTTGCGATCGCAGCATCGACCGGGGCCAAGGCGCGGCCAAGCAAAATGGAAGATGCGATGATCACCCCAGGTGAAGCCTCGCCGCCGATCACCAGGTAAGCGCCGAGACCGAGAACACAGGACTGCAACGCCATCCGCAGGGCCTTCGACAGCGAACTGGCGCCACCAACGACGTCCGAGAGACGTTCCTGCTGGGCGAGATAGGCTCGGCTGACGTCGCTCCAGCGTCGAGCCAGTCGACCAGAAAGCCCCATTGCGTGAACGACTTCGGCGTTGCGGCGGCCGGAATCGGCAAGCGCCCGCTGCGACAGCAGCTCCTCCGAGGCACGCGCGGCGGGGCCTCGGCTAAACACTTCCGCAATCGCTGTTAAGAGGACCACGGCGATCGCACCGACCGTCGCCAGCAGGCCGAGCGAAGGATGGAGCAAATAAATGATCAGCAGATAAAAGGGGATCCACGGGGCGTCGAAGATGACCGTGGGTCCCGTTCCGGAGAGAAAGCCGCGCAGTCGGTCAAGATCGTGCAAAGGCTGCAGACGGTCCGCATCACGCCCTGCCTTGAGCGGCAGGGACAGGGAGATGGAGAACACCTTTTGCTGCAAATTCCTATAGAGCCGGCTGCCGATGCGGACCAACACGCGAAGCCGCACGAAATCCAGAAGCCCGTATACGGCATACAGGCCCAGCATTCCGATCGTGAACCCCACCAGGGTCGGAACGCTCTGCGACGGCAGAACGCGATCGTAGATCTGCAACATATAGACCGAACCGGTCAGAGCGAGAATGTTTATCACTGCCGAGAACAGCGCCACGCCAAGCAGCCCAGGCATGCAGGCGAGAATAGCGGAACGGAGCTCGGGAGAACCGGCCCCCGATGTTTTCATGACCAGCGGTCGTTCGCGCGACACTGCCGCGCCGTTACTTCCGTAAGTTGTAATGGCTCAAACCTTTCTTAGTGCGCATAGCAGCCGCTATCCGTCGCCCCCCTTATTACGCTCTGCTTACATACGTCGACTTTGAGGAAAATGCAGCCGATTCGTGGCGTGAACCAGCGAAACGCGACGGCCGACGTCTCCCTGTCTGGGGATAACTTCCCGAAAAATGACGATTTTCGCTAAAGGAATTGGTCAGAACGGAGCCAGCAAAAGAGGCGTATGTCCTTGCTCCCAAACACTTTCAAAGGTGCCACGGTCGGCTGAGCAAAATACCTGCTACTGAGCAACAACTTAGATCAATCAAACATTCTATCCCGTTGTGTTTCGTATTTGATTTCATCCTAATGTAGCAATCACCTAAGCAGACGCGGGGCATAAGTCGAATCAACCAAAGGATCATTGGATGACACTCCATTATGCGTCCGGTGGATCAGCCACCGAAGTCGCAACCGCCGGGTTCAACCTGGTCGATGTTCAATATCTCTCGCAGGTCAATGCTTTGCCGGACGGCATGAAAGGCCTCGTCTATCTCAGCGCCCACGACGGCGTCACCTCCTCTTTCATCGAACAAGTTACGCCCTTTCTCAACAATCCCAAGGTGTTCGGGTTCTTCCTGATGGACGAGCCAGATCCCACCGGCAGATGGGGCACATATGCAAGTGCCGAAACCCTGAAGGCGGAGTCGGACTGGATCCATTCCCATTTTCCAGGCGCCAAGACGTTCATCACCATGATGAATATGGGCTCTCCAACAAACCCGGATTTTTCCAACACGTATAATCCGGCAAATACCGGCATCGACTACTATGGGTTGGACCCCTACCCGGTGCGCGATGACGTGAGCACGGTCGACTACAACATGATCGACAGGGCCGTGGCTGCGGCCGTCAAGTCCGGCATCCCGATCGACAAAATCATTCCAGTCTATCAGACTTTTGGCGGTGGCAACTGGACGACCGACACGGGCGGGAAGCATCAGATGCCGACGCCGGAACAGATGCAAACGATGATAGATCATTGGGCAGCACTGGTTCCGTCGCCTGCCTTCGATTATGCCTATGCCTGGGGCTCGCAGAACGGTGACACAGCTCTGGAAAATTCGCCGGAGTTGCAGGCTTTGTTCCAACAGCACAATCTCCAAAGCACCGGTGGCTCGGCCGCCCCCCCAGTAACCGATCCGATCGATACCACGACCCCGCCTCCAACCGACGTCGCCGCCCCTGCTCCGGCCACGCCTCCGACAGACGCCGCCGCTCCAGTTCCGGCCGCGCCGGCCCCGTCGGACAGCGATCATGTCTTCCATGGCACGCGCGGCGCAGACGTTTTTCACGCGACCACGGGCAATGACAAATATCTCGTCAACAATGCCCATGACAAGGTGATGGAAGCGCCAAGCGGGGGGTTCGACAAGGTCGCGGCCTCGGTGAGTTACGCTCTTACGGCGGGCTCACATATCGAGCAGCTCTCCACCGCCAGTTCGGGTGGCAGGGGGTCCATCAACTTGACCGGCAACGAATTCGATCAAGCTATCTATGGGAATGGCGGCGCCAACAAGATCAATGGTGGCGGTGGCGCCGACAAGATGACCGGCTATGGCGGCAATGACACCTATTACGTCGACAATGCTCACGACAAGGTGGTGGAGCAGAAGGGCAGCGGCATCGATAAAGTCCTCGCCTCTGTGAGTTTCGCCCTATCGGCTGGCTCGCACATCGAACAACTCGCGACCAGCAAGGCGTCCAGCAAGGCCGCGATCGACCTGACGGGCAATGAGTTCGCTCAAACCGTCAAAGGCAACGCCGGCGCCAACAAGATCGACGGCGGCGGTGGAGCCGATACTTTGACCGGCGGCCGCGGCAGTGATGTCTTCGTTTTCAGTACCGCTCTTGGCGACGGAACTGTCGACAGGATCACTGATTTCAACAAAGCCCAGGACAAAATCCACCTCGATCATTCCATCTTTGCCGGTCTCGATCAGGGGGGCCTCTCGTCGGACGCTTTCTTTGCCGGCAAAGCCGCGCATGACAGTTCCGATCACATTGTCTACAACAGTTCGACGGGAGCTCTTTCTTTCGACAGCGACGGCGTCGGAGGCGCAAACCAGATCCATTTCGCGAGCCTCTCTCCGCATCTGTCGATTACCGCATCGTCTTTCCTGGTCACCTGAACCAGCCCAGCGAAGAAATGCTCTAAGAAGTCGGCGAGGCCCCTGGCCTCGCCGACAGATGTTCCGGATGAGTGGACCAACAGCTGACGTGCCGGTTCCGTCCTGAAGACCGGCCACGCAGGCCGAGGGCCGACTTGACGGCCCAGCGCAACCACGCGTCAAAGATTTTTTGCCATCAGCGAACCGCGGAGCTCAGGCACCGCGCCGCCGCAATTGGACACTCGAAAACCTTGGACAACCAAGGTGATGCAGACCAGCCACCCGTACCGGCTCAGGCAAGCACCGCGCTCATCCCGCAAGACACGAGTCGCATGAACGCTCCGGCAATCGCGAGGGAATCTCGCCTCGCTGGTCGCTACCCTTCCAAACATCCCTTGTGTCATTCAAACGGACGAGGACAGGCACCTGGTGTCCCCCTAGCGTGCACTCGGGCGGCATGCGCTCAGAGGTGATGAAACCGGGCCATGGCAGCATCGAGAGCCAATCGGCCATGTGCGCTTGGGAGAGGCAGATGAACCCGCACCTGGTCTGCGTGGGAGGCGAGGATCACGCCTTGAGAGTTCCCTTCCTCATCGCGCTGCGAGAGAAAGGCTTTCGCGTTACGGCGGTCTCGAGCGGTTCTCCCGTACCGTTTCTTCGGCATGACATTTCGCATCACAGGTTCTCCTTCGACCGCTTTGCAAGCGGAGGCGGGGAATGGCGCACTCTCCGAACGATGCGCCGCTTGATGCAGGAGCTTCAGCCTGACATCATCCAGAGCTTCGACACCAAGCCAAATCTGTTGACGCCCCTTTCGGTACGGGGAACTGTTCCGGTCATTCGCACCATCAACGGACTGGGGTGGACGTTCTCATCGCTGGAGCCTCGAGCCCTGGCCTTGCGCCCGGTCTATTGCGCACTGCAATGGCTTGCGTCTTCCTGGACGGCAGCGACCGTATTCCAAAATCGCGACGACCAACTGTTCTTCGAGCGCTTTCGGCTGATCGGCCGCGGAAGTTCGCGACTGATACGCAGTTCCGGAATCGATGTCGATGCGTTCGCAACGGTGCGCCATCTCGGGTCCTCAGCAACGAAGATGCGAAAGGACCTCGGCCTTCAGTCCGCCGAAGTGGTGATCTTCGTCGGCCGTTTGACGCGCCAGAAAGGCGTGGCGACCCTTCTCAATGCGATCCCTCGCATCCTGTCCGCAAGGCCCGCGGCGCGGTTTGTGCTCGTCGGCCCACGAGAATCCGAGGGCTCATTCGCAATCGACAAATCGGAGCTCGATCGGCATGCACCTCATGTGCTGGCCTTGGGTCCACGACGCGATGTCGCCGATCTCCTTGGCATGGCCGATGTATTCGCCTTTCCCACTCAGTATCGTGAGGGGGTTCCGCGTGTATTGCTGGAGGCGGGGCTGGCGGGACTGCCCATCGTGGCCTCAAGGATGCCAGGCTGCAGCGACATCGTCGAAGACGGATGGAATGGCTACCTGGTTGCGCCGCATGATGCCGATGCCCTCGCCTCGCGAACGATAGACTTGCTGTCCGACCGCGCGGCGGCCAAGGCGATGGGCGCCCGTTCTGTTGAACTTGTCCGGAGGCAATTTGCCCTGCCACTGGTGGTCGACCAGTACTGCGATCTTTACGACAACACACTCCGCGCGGGGCACATGCGACCGCTCCCTGCCGTTGGGCTTGGAGGCGGCCTCGCAAATCACCGAGGCGGGGCACATCAATGATCCGGGACGCCTTGCTCGCCCTGGGAGTTGCGATGTCTTATGCGACGCAACTGGGTGTTCCGGGATTGCCGCTCGGCTATGGCGAATTGTTCATCGCGATCTGGATCGTTCTGGCGATTGGACGAATACTCGCCGGCGGTCGTCTCCAGGTCACGCCCGCTTTTGTCCAGCTTGCGAGCTTCTGGCTGATCTTGTCGCTGGCTTTGGGAATCGGCACGATCGTCGGCTACCTGACCACCGTCCTTTACCTGACCGGGCTGGTACATGACGTTATGGCCTATGTGTTGCTGGCAAGCTTCACATGCTTGGCGGCCGCGGAGCCCGACGCCGATCGTCACCTTCGCCGCAGTGCGTGGTGGGTGATCGCCATCGCCAACGGGAGCTTCGTAATTCAGCTGGGACTGGCATTTGGGGTAGCCCACCAGTCCGGCGTCGATCCCTGGTTCTGGGACAGGTTCCGTGGCTGGTCCGAGAACCCGAACCAACTTGCGCTCTATTGCGCGCTTTTTGGCCCACTGGCTTTGCATCTTGCTACGACCACCCGCAACCCATGGGCTCGTTTGCTTGCATTCTCATGCCTGCTCCTGACCTTCTATGTCGGCCGGCTGACGAAGAGCGACACCTATCTCTACACCAGCATCCTGAGCTGCCTCATCTTTATCGGATTGCGGCTTCGTGCATGGATAGCAACGAGTGGCCGCGCCAGCATGCCCCGCATGGCGGCAATTCTGCTGTTGGCGGGTTCCTTGCCTCTAGCGCTTGCAATGACGCCGTACGCGCTCACCGAAGAGACCAGCGTCGCCAATTTTGCCAAGAACCTCACCAAAGACGAAGGCGGGGAAGGGACCATCGAAACGTTCGAACTCCGGCTCTATTTGTGGCAGGAGGCCGTGGAAAAAGGATTGAAATCCGGGTCGCTGGGACTGGGTCCTGGTCCTCACCTCGAGCGGCCGCCCGTCGCCGACCGTCAATTTCTGCAGCGACCTTTCGAAGCGCACAATACCGTTCTCGACCTTTACCTGCAGGGCGGATTGCTCGCCGTCATCGCGTTGGTCTGGATCGGGGGAGCCGCCATGTCCTTCGCCTGGCGAGGAGGATTCGACGCCCTGCTGGTGCTTGGTGTCTCGACGATAATCTTCAGCATGCCTCACCTGATCATCCGCCATCCAATCGTGTGGTTTTCGCTGGCTTTCTGCCTCGTTGCCGGAAATCCGACCGCACTTCGGCGGCAGCTTGCTGAACCGAGGGTGTCCTAATGTGTGGGATCGCGGGAATTCTATTGGCTTCCGACGCCGCGGACATAAAGCCGCTCGGAGCGATCGGGCGGATGACTGCATCGCTGCGTCACCGGGGGCCGGACGGCCAAGGGCTCTGGATCGACCGCGAAGCTGGAATCGCACTGGGCCACAGGCGGTTGGCAATTGTCGATCTGTCAGCCGCCGGGCACCAGCCGATGCATTCCGCCAGCGGTCGGTACGTGATCACCTTCAACGGTGAGATATACAATTTTCGCGATTTGCGTTGCGAACTCGAGAGTGCGGGCCAAACCTTTCAAGGCGCCAGCGACACCGAAGTGATGCTGTGCGCAATCGAGCATTGGGGGCTTGAGGCCGCCCTCAATCGCTTTGCCGGGATGTTCGTCTTCGCATTGTGGGATCTCAAGACAAGAACCCTGCATCTGGCCCGCGACAGAATGGGCAAAAAGCCCCTCTATGTCGCATCGATCCGAGATGCGCTGGTTTTCGCCTCTGAGCTGAAGGCGATCAATTGCTTTCCGGGCTTTTCTCCCGACCTTGATCTTGATGCCGCCGCGGCAATGCTTTCGACGGGATGGGTGCCGGACCATCGCTGTATCTGGCGAAGCGTGTTCAAACTGCCGCCTGGTTCTGTCCTTTCCGTCACGGCGGCGACTTTTGCCGAAGACCGCAGCGCGGACCGTCTTTCCCGATGCGTTCACCGCTGGTGGTCGCTGGCTGACGTCGCTGCCGATGGGCGACGGAACCCCGTCATCGGCACGGACGAAGACCTCATTGACGAACTGGACAACCGGCTTCGGCTGGCTGTGCGGGAACGCATGATCGCCGACGTGCCTCTGGGCGGCTTCCTGTCGGGGGGCATCGACAGCTCAGCCGTGATCGCCTTGATGCAGGCCCAATCCTGCAAGCCGGTTCGCAGCTTCACGATCTCGTTCGCAGAGGGCGGCTTTGATGAAGCTCCATATGCAGCGGCCGTTGCCCGTCATCTGGGTACCGACCACTCCGAACTTCACCTCTCGCCAAGCGCCGCACGTGACGTCATTCCCGAGTTGCCCCAGGTCTGGGATGAACCCTTCGCCGATGAATCACAAATACCGACCTTACTCGTTGCCAGGCTCGCTCGTCAGCACGTCACCGTAGCGCTGTCGGGCGACGGTGGTGACGAGTGCTTCGCAGGATACGGGCGCCACTTTATGGCGGAGCGGCTGAAACGGCACCTGCGCCTGCCCCGACAACTGCGCCGAACCTTGGCGGCAGGAGCAGGTTTTTTCGCACGCGCCGGACGTGACGATGTCGTTGGCAAACTGCCGCTCTCTGCGAGCGCGAGGCATTTTATCCGGAGCGACCGAATGGAACGCCTCGCCCGGCTGCTCACGGCATCGAATGAAGACGAATTGTTTCAGCGGCTGGCGCGGCCACAGGCTGAAAACCTGGGATATCAGCGGCCGACCGAACCAACCTACGGCTACGGCGATCCGCCGCTTGACGACCTGCTCTCCCGTCTTCTCTACGATGACATGGCGGGCTACTTGCCTGGCGACATCTTGGTGAAGCTGGACCGTGCCACCATGGCCAACAGCCTTGAGGGTCGGTGTCCTCTCCTTGACCACCGCGTTGTCGAATTCTCCTGGCGGCTGCCATCCAACATGAAAGTTCGTGATGGCGCCGGCAAATGGATCCTTCGCCAATTGCTACGCCGCTATCTCCCGCAGCACCTGATCGAGCGTCCGAAACAAGGCTTCGATGTCCCTATTGCTGGATGGCTGCGGGGTCCGCTGCGCAACTGGGCCACCGATCTTCTCGCCGACATGCGAACCGAAAGCAGTGACGTATTGGACACCGCGAAGATCGACGCCTGCTGGCGCGATCACATTGATGGCCAGAACCGCTCCCGCGAATTGTGGTCCGCGTTGATGTTCCAGGCCTGGCGGAGCAAGGCCAATCGGCAAGCACAGCAAACCGGCCCAACTCATGAACTCGACCTGGCAGGAGTGTAAGATGGTAGGTTCCGCAATCAGCCCGATCCAGCTGCCACGGGTCAATCAACTGCCAGCACCGGTTCTCGAAGGCAGAGTGCACGTGCGGTCATTGCGTGAATATGTCGAGCCGCCCACCGCGTCGCGCCAACTCTTCGTGATTTTGGCAAGGAGAAAATGGTCTATTATTGCTTTCGCTGTGTTGGGCGGCTTGTTGGCGGGGTTGCTGGGAAGCCTTCGACCAGTTCTCTATGAGTCAACAACCCAGCTTATCGTCGACGCCCCCTCGCGCGGTTCACTGCCCGTCGGCGCCCCGTCTTCGCAGGACCTCGTTGATTCAAGCATAGATGACCACATCACGATGCTATCGTCGCAAGATCACCTGCGCCGGGTCATGGCGGCACTACGCAAGACAGGTGCGGCGGAAACCGGACAGGACAATTCCGCTAGCAGGAATTCCCGGCTTGAACCGTCTGCCACCCCTCCCCCAAGGACACGCTCACTTGCCGGCGGTCTACTGGACCGGCTGTGGCCAGGGGCGGACCAGGCAGCCAACAGTCCACAAGCCGAGGATGCCTCCGAGTTGAGAGCTTTGCGGCGAGGCATGCGGGTCGGGCAGGAGCTGCGATCGAGAGTGATCTCCGTCGCTTTCGCCGATGACAGCCCCGCGCGGGCGGCGCTCGTGGCCAACACATTCGCTCAGGTTTATGTCGACACCCTAACGAAGAAAAGGCAGGCATCCGACCAGCAAGAGCTCGATGCAATCACCGCCAGTCTGCCCGGGCTGCAAAATGATCTGCAGGCAGCGGCTAACCGCCTTGAGAAATATCGGCTGAGTCACGGAGCCATCGACCAAGGCTCGGCGGACAATGCAGCCAGGGAACGGGCCGACCTCAGCCAGCAATTGTCGATGTCAAAGGCGGATCTCGCCGCCGTGGAATCTCGGCTACGGTACGTCCAGCAGCTTCGAGAGCAAGGGGCCACTCTCATCGCCCTGGCCGAAGCTATTGGCGCGCCTGAGCTTGCCGACCTTGCGGCTCGACAGGCTCTCGCGCCGGCAGACCAGGAACTCAGAGCCACGACGCAAAGCAAGATCGAACAAGGCGTCGACAAGATTGCTGCCGATGCAAACATTTTCCGTGCACAGATCGCCGCTCTCGAAAGCCGAAAGAACATCCTGGATGCGGTCATGGCCGACACCGCCAGCCGGCTTTCCGGCTTGCGGGCTCTCGAGCCGCAGGTCAGCCTGCTGACCCAGCGATATAACGAACTCCTTGGTCGACAACAGGATTTGACGCGGCGTATCGGAGTTCCCTCGGCTGGAATTTCGATCCTGTCTGCGGCTTGGCCGCCGACTATCCCGCAGACATTGCCAGCCATCTTCCTGGTTCCCCCCGGGATGATCCTATTCGCTATCCTTGGGGCGATGTACGTCACGATGCGCAATCATTTTGACCGGACTTTCCGTGGCGAGGCCGAAGCGGAAGCGGTGCTCAAGGTTCCATGTATGGGGCAGATCCCCGAAGCATGCGGAATGCATGCCAAACAACTGCGAAACCTCGTGCTGGGGGAGCGCAGGTCCGCATATAGCCGCGCCGTGACGTCGTTGCTGATCGCGGCGGCACCAAATGCGCTAAGGGCTCGTTCGTCGTACACGGCGCTTGTCACCTCCAGTATGCCGCAGGATGGCGGGACCGAGCTCGCGTGGAGCCTGGCGCTCGCCGGCACGCGACTGGGCGGTCGAGTCCTGTTGGTCGATCTTGAACGCAAGGGCGTTCAGCTCACGCTCGAGTTCCTGCACCAGTTCAGCGAGCGCAAGAACCGCCATTCCTTCGCTGACTATGTTTGCAATCGCTGCGACCTGGAAGGTGCCGTTGCCAGGCTGCATGAAATCGGGATCGACGTAATGACCGCCGCTCCGTCGGACGACCTGCTGGCGCTGCTATCGTGCGAGGATGGAGGCAAAGTGATGGCGGATCTGCACGCGACCTATCGCATCGTGATCATAAACCTGCCGTCGGCGCTGGGGCGGCCGGAAGCCAAATTTCTGCCCGGATGGGCGGACGTGGTTCTTTTCGCCATCCGGTGGAGGAAAACGCCACGCACCCTCGCTCGCGGGGTGCTGGAACTCCTTCAGGGCAACGGTTCTCTTGCGATACCTGTCGGCAGTGTCCTCACGCGCGTGAATCTGAAGAAACATGCCGGATATCGGCTCGAGGACAGCGCTGACCTCTTGCGCGAGCAAATAGCATGACGGCCACAGGCTCGTCCTTGGGCTACGAACGATCCGGGGGTGGTTCATCCAGGGAGCGGCCAGGACGATTCACGGTGCAGCCTGTCAGCAGAGCGCGTCATTCAGGTGAATGATGGCAAGGTCCGGTGTGCATCGTAGGCTCCGGCAATCCCCGATATTTGCCTCCCTCGGAAGCGCGAACCGATGGCACCAAGCGACCTTCTGAGACCCAAGACGGTTCCTGCGGCCGGCACAGCCATCATCGTTGTTCGGCCGAGCCCGATCGGCTCGATCATTCGTGCGGCAAGCGGAGTGTCGGCAATGGCGATTGTCGGCCAGCTCACCCTTCTTGCTGCAATCCCGGTTTTGGCGCGGCTCTATTCGCCGGCCGATTTCGGCGTCTTTACGATTTACCTGTCGATCGTGAATATACTCGCCGGGGTCGCGGCATTGCGCTTCGAGGCTTCGCTCTATGGGGTCAAGGGGAGCGCGCAGGCCTATGTGACGGTCAAGCTTATTCTCTTGGCTGTGTTCGTGACGACCGTCCTGGCCTTTTCGGCCGGACAGATGCTGTCGAACCTTGCTCCCGATCGCCTCGGCTCGCTCGCCTGGCTCATTCCGATTGGAATGGGAGGCGCAGGTCTGGTCGAAGCCATGAACTGCTGGAGTCTGCGTGCCGGGCTTTTGCGCGATTTTGCTCTCGGGCGCCTGATCCTGCCGGCGAGCATGGCTGCACTGCAATTGGCTTTCGGCATCGCCAACCTCGGCGGCGAAGCCATGATCCATGCGCATATTCTGAGCCAGTTCGTCTTCATCGGGCTGATCGGCTGTCGGGTGATGAGTTGGGAGGATTTGCGTGGCATCGCCTGGGCACCCTGGCGTGCGGTATTGGAAAAGGCTCGGCGGGAATACAAATTTCCTCTGTTCGATATTCCCGCAACGCTCGCGAGCATAGCAATCAACAATCTTCCAGCAGTGCTTGTCGGCGGGCTGTTCGGCACCGCATTTGCCGGATATTTGGGCGTGGCCGCGCGGCTGGTCACCGGTCCGGTGACGCTGATCGCCACACCGCTCAGCAATGTTTTTGTCGCCGAAGCAAACCGGAACAGCAATCGTGGACACCTGCTTGGTGTGGCGCGCGGGCTTCTCCTGCTGGCCGCCGCCTTTACCGCGGTGCCGATCTTGCTGCTCGGCCTCGCCGCGCCTTATGTGGTCGTTCCGCTTCTGGGCGAGCCTTGGATGCCCACTGCGGAAATCATGACCGCACTGGCGCTGATGGGCGCGGCACAGGCGTTGTCGACTCCGCTCAGCGACGTTCCCGCTCTGTTACGGCGGCAAGGAACAAGACTGGTCATCGACCTCGCACGGGCGGTTCTCGTGTTTGGCCCACTGCTCGCCGGCGCCCAGGCGGGCTGGCAGCCAGTCACCGTCATCTATTTCATGGCCGCCGGCGGCGCGTCGGGTTTCGCTCTGAAAATGGCAGCATCACTGTACCTGTTGACCCACGACCCTCAACCAGCAGGCGCTGCAACGTGCGTCCAACATGAATGTCTCGAGGAAAAAACACCATGAATTCGTCGTCGATTGACAACCTTCAAGCGGCAGTTGCGGTCACCCAGCATGACCGGGCCGATGTCTCATGGTCACGCCCTTTTATCTCGGTCGGGATACCAACCTTTCGTCGACCGGATACGATCCGCAGGGCGATCGACAGCGTCTTGGGCCAGGATTACTCCGATTGGGAGTTGGTCGTGAGCGACGACGAGGGACCGGAGGGCGAGACCTGGGCTATCGTGACCGACTACGCACGGAGCGAACCTCGCATCCGCATTATCGAAAACAGTCGAGGTCGCGGTCAGGTGGAGAACACCAACAACGCTATGCTGGCTTGCTCCGGACGATGGATCAAGTTGCTTCATGACGATGACTGGCTTGCGCCAGGTGCACTCAGGACATTCGCCGAAGTTGCCAAACAGTATCCCTCAGTCGCCTTCATGACGTCAGCCGCAAACATAATCGAGGACAAGCGAGTGCGATTTCGCCAAGTCCCCAAGGAGCAGGAACCGATCTCGCTTTATTCCAGCCAGCAGTGCCTGATGGACCTCTATCTGGTGCGTGCGACACGCTGCCTGGGGATTATTCCATCCACATTGTTGATCAACAGCGACGTCATTCGTGCCGGCTGCTTGATGCGCACGCACAAAGAGATTCCGGCCGGAGTGGATCAACTGTTCTTCGTCGATCTAGCCAGCCATGGGGACATGGTGGCGATAAGCGATCCGCTTACCTTTTACGATGCGACGAACCATCCAAGCATTACAACGTCAAAGAGTTTCCGCGAGGTCGACGAAGTGACCCTCGCCGTCAAACAGCTTAACTGGAATCTCATCAAGGACCGCAACCATCTCCCGCCTCCCGAGACATTGCTGCGGGCATTGCGGGTTGCTCGTATTCCCATGAGGTTCCACCAGCAGTCCTGGTTGACCACGTTCCTGGACGGGATTCAGATCTTCCGGCCTTCCGTCATGAAGGTGGCGGGCTGGCACGTGCTTAACCACGTGTTTGCAATCCGCCCAAGATTGGGCCGGGTGCGCACACGACGGCGGTAGGGTGAGTCTGGCGGACAAGCACGCCGGCAACAGATTGCGCGCGCACAAGCCTGTTGCGCGCGCGCATGGTACGGCCGTTACCTCACGGCAGGACGCATATGCGCCCAAGAAGAGCTACCAGTTCCGCCTGGCGCCGAGTTTCGGTCTTGGCGAACAGCGACGCCAGTTGTGACCTTATCGTGGTCCGGCTCAAGCGCCGCTTGCGGGCTATCTCCAAAGGGGCATCGCCCTGCGCCAAGCGCAGCGCGAGTTGCGTTTCGGCACTCGTCAGACCAAACATTCTTTGCAGCGTCTGGGGATTTGGCCCGGACCTGTTTTCACGATCCAGCAGCGCCACGATACTCGTCGCGTCAGGCGTTGCTATGCCCTTCTCGTTCAAAACCAAGGGCCTGTCGCCCATGCCGCGGATCACCACCCATGAAAGCGTGCCGGGAAGAAAATTCCCCGGCACGTTTGCGATCAGCCGCCTCAGAGCAACCGACACCTTGCCGGCCGTATCAGCTGCCTCGCCCTCGCGCTCCAAGGTGTTTTGAGCGGCTGAATTCCACTCCATGACCTTCCTGTCGCTGTTCAGGATCAGATAGCCACACCCGATGCGATCAAGCATTCCCACAACAGATGCAAGGCTGCTCTGCTTTGGCTCGACGGCCACGCCGTCGAACCTTTGTGGTGCTTGGTGCCAGGCGGAACCATGGCCACCCTGCGTTCTCAAGGCCGAGACGGGCTTTCCCCCGAAACCTCCATATTGGCGACCAAGAACTCCATCATCTTGCCTACCAACCAGTGCCATTTTCTTACCTCCCGCAAAACGGCAACGCCTCCCTGTCAAAAGGAGGTGCCTTCAACATGTCAGTCAGGTCGCTTGGAGAATTGCGGTCCGATCCGCCCCCGACATCGGACAAAATGCGCGCTACAATCCCAGGGAACAATCCTGCGGTCGGACTAGTCTGTACGCTTTTCGGTCTAATCTCGACGGACTAGTCAGAAGGTTATAGTTTGGCACATGCGTTTGCTTTCGCTCAATTTGCATCCGAACAGCTCAAGCAAGTTGCTGACCCACCTTGCCTCGATGTCGCTCCTGATCGCGACACTTGCGGTCGAGACGGCGCTGCCCGCCTCCATGGCATACGACATCGGCTTTTTTGAATTTGTTCCCACCATTATTGCCATCTCATATCTCGAAGATCGCCTGATTGCCCTTGCGGCAACGTTTGTGATGGTGGCCGTCGGCTTGTTGGCGCGGGATATCCTGAGCAACCCAATTAACGTCGAGGTTTGGATTAGGGCCATTCTGCTGCTGGTTGCAGGGGCGATGATCGCCCTGACTTTCCACCGGCAGAGGCAGGACTACCGCACCCTTTTGCAGGTTGCAGAGGCTAGACTCGTGGCCTTGGAGGCAACCGAAAACAGTTATCGCTGGGCATTCGAACGTGCCGCTATCGGCTTTGCCAACATGAGCGAGAACGGAGAGTTGCAACGGTCCAACAAACGTCTCTGTGAGATGACAGGGTATGTCGAGGAAGAGCTTTCGAGTCTACCGCTCAGGGCACTCGTCCACCCTGACGACAACCACACTTTGGCGGAAGCGTTGACTCGCCTCAAGGACACGACTTCTTTCGGCTCGGAGATCCGTCTCCTGAAAAAGGACGGCACGGTTTTGTGGACAAGATTGGCGCTGTCTTTGGCCGTGCCAGCCGATGCTCTCCCTCAAAGCATCTTTGTAATGATGGACGATATATCCGGAGAGCGAACCGCCCGCGAGGCACTCCGGGCTCAGAAGGAATGGTTGGACTTGGCGCTGTCGTCCAGCCGGTTGGGAACGTGGCGTATAGATTTCGAGAGCGGATCCGTGAATGGCTCAGCCGCGTTCTGGGAAATGATGGGACTGGCACCCGCGCCGAGTCGTCCATTGCAGGAATTGACCGCTGTCGTTCACCCGGCCGACTTGCCTAATCTGACGGCCCCGGGAGAGCTTGCATCAGGCGCCGACTATGATGCGGAGATCCGCATCAGGCGAGCTGGCGGGCATATCCGCTGGATCGCTCTTCGGGGCCGGGACGAATTGCGCGACGGTCGTGCACAGCGAATAGGAGTCGCCGCGGATCTCACCGATCGACGCATAACCATTCTGCTGCGGGCTGCGGCGAAGAAGCGAGAGCGGGCCATGCTTGAACAGCGCCATAGGCTCAACAATCTGTTTCCGGTGATCACGGCGCTTGTGAATATGGTCGGTGCCCCCGACAACGATATCGCCCGTTACAAGCAGATACTGATCGAAAAAATCGGCGCACTCCAGGCGACGCATCTGCTTCTTTCACGCGATGGCAGCCTGTCGGCTTCCCTCCGTGACCTCATTGCTCAGGAATTGCAGCCCTATATGGGGACGCACAACATTTCGATCAGTGGACCCGAAGTAAAAATGGCAGAGGGTTCGGCTGAGAGCTTCGCAATGATCGTTCACGAACTTACGACCAATTCCGTGAAGCATGGGGCTCTCGGCACTCCGGCAGGCCGGATCGAGGTCGCGTGGCAATTCGCAGCCCAGGAGCCCGGCGCCGACATCGTGTTTGAATGGTCGGAATCGGGAGAGCGCCGGGTCTCCACCTCGGCTCGGCGTGGTTTTGGGTCGTTGATTATTGGAGCCGACGGTGAGCCTATCGTGGGCCACTCTTCCAAGCTCGAGATGCTGGATCACGGACTAAAATATTCGGTCCGGCTGCCGCCAAAAGCAATCGGCGCTAGTTGATGTCTCTGGCGGCCCATGTCTTCAGCAAGACCGCGGCTTCCGTCCGATTTCGTGCTCCAAGCTCGCGCAGGACGGCGGCAGCATGAATCTTCGTCGTCGCTTCCGCAATTTCAAGAGAGCGGGCAATCTCTTTGTTCGAGTAACCTTCGGCCATCAACCTGAGGACTTCCTTCTGTCTGGACGTAAGCCTCCCCAGATTGTTGACGCTGATGGTCCTGTGGGGCATTTGCATGGGAGCCTCGGACGGAAGGCGTACCGACTCCTTGGACCTTTGTGAAAGAAGTGCCGGAACGTAAATGCGGCCGGCCAGGATTTCGTTCACCGCCAGGACCACCTCCTCGTCCGTTTGGGATTTTACGATATAGCCATGAAGCCCAATCGAAAGGGCAGTCAGAATCTCGGCGCGTGAATCCGTCCCTGAGACAATAGCAAACCGTGTGTCGGGATGAGCCGGTAAGACGTCGCGAAGATCATCCTGACCCGACAGTCCCGGCATGTGCAGGTCGATGATGGCGAGATCAACGGGCGCCTGATCTTCAAGCAGGCTTATGACGGTATCAAAACATGCCGCTTCGAATATTTCCAAGTCCGGAATGCCGGCCATCAATGCCAGTCGCAGCCCACGACGATACAAGCCGTGATCGTCGGCGATGATAATACGATACATGAACCACCCACCTTTTGGCAGCCCCGCATGTGTCCCTAGCTGCCGAAACCTCCCTTTGGATGGACTGCACGGTGACCCAACACAGATCAGCCGCCCGCTGATCCCCCGTATGTCGACGCTCGCCGTCGCCCATCCGCACATTTCAACCTTCTAATATAGCTTACAATCGCACACATTTCAGGGCCAGATAGTTAAGTGTTTTTTTCGTACGAACGGTGGCGATGCCTCTGCGGGAAGGTCGTTACCGACGCCGAAAATCTGCACAGGTAATTGCCATTCAAACGGCTACAGCTCCCAGCCCTGATTGATCACCCTGCCGCGCCCATGCCCTACCGGCTGGAATATTGAAATCAAAACGCCGGGAACGTGCCATTCAAATGCACGACGACGCCTTCTCGGGCGCCACTTACCATCGCTGCACTCCGGAGAGGTGAAACCAACACTGGCGTACCTTCCGGCCGGGTGGGCTGGACCCATCACACCGCGACAGTCGTATCAATAGGAGGACGAGATGAAAGCGGTCATTCAGTGCGGTGGAATGGGAACACGCCTTCGGCCTTTCACATCCATCTTGCCCAAGCCTCTCATGCCGATCGGTGCTCGGCCGGTTCTTGAATTGCTTTTGAAGTGGCTGCGACGGAACGGCATCCAGGAGGTCTACGTAACGACCGGCTATCTGGGGCACTTGATCCGCACCGTATGCGGAGACGGATCACAGTGGAATCTTAGGATACGCTACACCCAGGAGTTGGAACCTCTGGGCACTATTGGCCCGCTCTCCCTGATCAGGGAGGAACTGGACGAGCCGTTCATTGTTCTCAATGGGGACGTACTTACCGATCTCAGTCTCAGCCGGTTTGTGGCATCACACCGGACTCACACTGATCCAGTCACCATAGCCACAGCTTCCCGCATCATCAAGATGGACTTCGGCGTCATCGACGAGGTCGGCAATACTGTCCAGGTATTTCGCGAAAAACCGACGCTGTCTCATCTGGTAAGTATGGGTATATATTGCATGAATCCAGATGTTTTCCGTTTTATACCTGACGGCATCGCCTTCGGATTCGACGACCTCATGCTGCAGATGATGCAAAACGGCACGAATGTGCACGTCTACAAACATGACGGGCTTTGGCTGGATATCGGACGCGTAGAAGATTTTCAAAACGCACAAACCATCGCCTGGGAAGAGCAGTCCGCATCGATCGAGGTCTCGGCAGCGGCCGCTTGAGGGCTGAACGCCCTGCCGCGCCAATATGAGGAGGTCGTAATGCTCTTGGTCAGCGCTCCTATTCTTGGCTTTCCGGAAAAGGCAGCCCTGGCCAAAGTTGTCGACAGTGGGTGGCTGACGATGGGGGACCAGGTGCGAGCCTTTGAAGAGGCCTTCGCAGCCGTGCATGATGCGGTCGATTGCGTCGCCGTCAGCTCTTGCACCGCCGCCCTGCATCTCATTCTCCATGGACTTGGGATCGGCCCCGGAGACGAAGTGCTGGTTCCCTCGCTGACCTTCGTGGCGACCGCCAATGCAGTGCTCTACGTAGGAGCAACACCGGTATTCGTCGACATAGAGTCGGCCGAAGTGCCACTGATGTCCCTAAGTGACGCGGAGGCCAAATGCACCGGACGTACCAAGGCTGTCATTCTCGTCCACTTTGCCGGCTATCTTGCCGACCGGGAAGAATGGCAGAGATTTGCCCGTGTGCGAGGACTGCATATCGTCGAGGATGCCGCGCATGCTCCCGGCCTTAAGGAGGTGGGGACTTACGGTGCGGCCGCGGCCTTCAGCTTCTACGGCAACAAGAACATGACCACCGCGGAAGGTGGGGCCGTTATTGCCCGGGATGGACAGCTCCGTGAAACGATCCGCCAGGCTCGCGGACATGGAATGACCAGTGGCACACATCAGCGGTTGAACAGCCGCACGCCGCAATACGACGTGACGATGCTCGGTTTCAATTATCGCATGGACGAGTTGCGCGCCGCTATTGGCTTGGTCCAACTTCAGAATCTGCAGGAATGGAATGAAATCCGGCGCATATTGGTCGTCCTCTATCGGCGTCTGATCGCAGATTACTGCTCGGCTGTGACAGTCCCGTTCGGCAAACCGCGGACCTCGGCCTACCACATCATGCCTGTCCTCCTGCCACATGACGTCGACCGGCAAGCGGTGATCGACCATCTGCGAACGAAGGGAATACAGACCACAATCCACTATACGCCCGTGCACCAGATGACGCTTTATCGCCAAATGTTCACTGAAATCCATCTGCCGAAGACCGAGGACTTCGCGCAGCGGGAGCTGACGATTCCACTACACCCGCAAATTACGGCAAGTGCGATCGAGTCGGTGGTTGTCGCATTAGCCACGGCGATTGAAAGCAGCGGGCGTGCGGGAGCTGCGGCATGAACGCACTCGACGTGACCATGCATCGGCCCGCTGTAGCTGGCACCAGCCACGGAATTGCCAGACGCGCGATGGACATCATCCTCGCTGCAGCAGCGGGAATGGTACTCGCTCCACTGATGCTCCTGATTGCCGTTGCACTTTTTGTCGAAGGTGGTTGGCCGGTGTTTTTCGTACAGACGCGCCTGGGTGCCGGCGCAAAACCGTTTCGCATGTACAAGTTCCGCAAATTCAAGACGACAGCCGATCCTTTCGGCCTTGCGCTGACCATGAACGATGACAGCCGCATGACGCGGGTAGGCCGCTTTCTCGCGGCAACGAAACTTGATGAGCTGCCCCAACTGTGGAACGTTTTCACGGGGGACATGGCAATTGTCGGGCCGCGGCCGGAAAGCCTTGCCTTCGCCGATTGTTTCCGCGGCGGCAATGAAGCTGTCCTACAGTGGAAGCCTGGCCTGCTCGGCCCGACCCAGGTTCTCTTCCGTCACGAAGCCTGTTTTTACCCGCCCTCCCTTGATCCGCTCCTGTTTTATCGAGAGGTCCTGTTCCCGGCCAAGGCAACGATCGACCTCGCCTACTATCCGCGGCGCACGATTGCATCGGACCTCGTCTGGATAATGCGGGGCTTCAGGGCGGTTTTCGGTGTGTCCCTGCCTCCCGCGGCAAGTGGGTAGAGTTGGCAAGCGAGGAGTTTGGCATGAATGGATTGTTGTTCGTTCGCCAGTTTGACGGCTCACACGATCGAAGGAGTGCACGGTCGTGAGCTATCGCGGCAGGAAGGTCCTGGTCACCGGTGCGGATGGATTTATCGGATCCCACCTCACGGAAGCGCTGGTGCACGAAGGTGCCGATGTCACGGCACTGGCCCTCTACAACTCGTTCGACAGCCATGGCTGGCTGGATGATTTGCCCGACCACGTTCGAAGCCAGTTGCAATGCATTCGTGGCGACGTTCGTGACAGCGCGTTCATCAACCGGATCGTGCGCGGCCAGGCGGTGGTGTTTCATCTGGCTGCGCTGATTGCGATTCCCTATTCCTACGCTGCTGCCCAATCCTATGTGGAGACCAATGTGCTGGGCACCGTGAATGTCCTCGAAGCGGCACGCCACTGGGAAACCGAGCGCATTGTGCATACGTCCACGAGCGAGGTTTATGGCACCGCTCTGACCATGCCGATTCACGAATCCCACCCGTTGCAGGGACAGTCCCCCTACTCCGCATCCAAGATTGGCGCGGACATGATGGCGGCGTCTTATGCCAGGTCCTTCGATGTGCCGGTGGTCATCCTGCGACCGTTCAATACATACGGGCCGCGCCAGAGCGAGCGGGCCATCGTGCCGACCATCATAAGGCAGGCTCTGGACGAGAACTGTCCGGCGATCATGGTCGGCGACACCAGCCCTATCCGCGACCTTACCTTTGTGGAAGACACTGCGGCGGCATTTGTGGCGGCAGGGGCGGCCGAGCTTGAATTTGGCCATGCCTACAATGCCGGCAGCCAGCGCGCCGTCAGTGTCTCGGACGTTTTGGAGTTGGTGCTCGAGTTGAGTGGCACCAGGAAACCGGTACGTCGCGACGAAAGCCGGATGCGGCCGCAGAACTCCGAGGTTCGCGCGTTGCTCGCCGATTCCTCGAACCTTGAAAGTAAAGTCGGATGGCGGGCGCATACAAGCCTGCGTGACGGTCTGGAAAGAACCATCGAGTGGTGGCGTTCGCGCCTCAGCGACGGCCGCGTCCGTCGCGAAATGAGCTATATGACATGACCTTTCCGCGGCTCATACCGGCTGTGCTGCTGATGGCCGCTCTGCTGGCGCTACACACAGCCGGAAACCGGCCGAGCGGTGCGGCAGGCACGGAGCCGGCAATGGATCTGCCCGCTTACCTGAAACCTGCAACCGATCCGGCGACAGGGATCAGCTTCACTCGGATCACCCAGCCCGGAGCTCTTGGCGGCGGAATTGTCTGCGGCAAAATATATTGCAGTCATCGGTACTCGAGCGCGCAAGCGTGGAATGCCGATCAGAGCCTCCTCGTCCTCATGAACGGCTGCAACGGCATGTGCTTCCTCGACGGGAAAAACTACGTTCCTTTGTTCCATCGCAACAAGCCGGGTGAGTGCGAATGGCACCCTCGAAACGCGGACCTGATGATTTGTGTCGATGATCAGAATATCTCGACCTGGGCACCCCGCAGCAATCGTGAGGACATAGTTTTTGCCGCTGCGAAATATCGGGATCTCAAATTCGGCCCGTCCAAGGGAAATCCAAGTCGTGACGGCAGCCGCATTGCCGTACGCGCGACCCGCGATGATGGTGCTGCCGTCGCCTTCGCATATGATCTCGACCGGCGTCTGAAATACCCGGACATCAATCTCGCCCAGGTTGCCGGAACGACCAGTTCCTGCACCATTTCTCCGCTTGGAGAAAACATCCTGTGTTTCCAAAACCTGGCCGACGGCACCGAGCAGCGAGCCATTTTCGCAATCGACGGCACCTTGCGCCAGACGTGGAAGGACCATCATCGGCCCGGCCATGGCGATATGACTCTCGACGCGGACGGCAGCGAAATTTACGTCGGAATCAGCAAATCCAGCCCGGACAAATATCAGGTGATCAAACGTCGGCTGTCCGATGGAAAGGTCACGTCGCTCATGAAGTTCGGCGAGGCCGAGCATGCATCGCTGCGCGCTTTGGACCGGCCCGAATGGGCATTCATGAGTTACGGGGGCAATCCCGAGGAGGTTCGAAGCCAGCCGGACTGGGCTCCATACTCGCGCGAGGTGATCGCGCTGCGTGTCGACGGCAGTCGAGAGGTCCGACGGATCGTGCAGACGCGGAACGCTCCGTTCGATTATTGGAGCGAGACACACGCCTCCCCGTCCCCTGATGGGTCGCAAGTGATCTGGTCTAGCAATTGGGGGGTACCGGGCGGACCGGTCTACGAATTCGTCGCCCATCTCGATTGGCCGCCGCAGCCGGATCTGAATCAAAAGGAGATTGCCACCAATGGCCTTCGTTAGCCGAATTTCCTTTGCAGCACTTGTCGGATGCCTGGCCTTGAGCAGCGCAACCGCGGCCGAAGCGCCGGCCGCCTACAAGCTCTCCCCCGGCGACACGGTGGAGATAGGAATTGCCTCAATAGCGGAACGAACGCAACGCGCGGTTGTCCAGATGGATGGCTCGATCGCGCTGCCCGAGTTCGGGATGATCCCGGTTGGCGGGTTGACGCCGGCCGAATTGCAGACGCGCATGGAAGCGGTGCTGCCAACCAAGATCGTCCACCAGCGTCTGCCTGATGGACGGGAGCAAATGATCGTCATCAAGCCGAGCGACGTCACGGCCGTGATCGCGGAGTACCGGCCGATCTACGTGACTGGCGATGTGCTGACGCCAGGGCAGCAGGCTTACCGGCCACTCATGACAGTCCGGCAGGCGATTGCGGTCGCCGGCGGTTTCAGCCTTCTGCGGTCGCGGGCAAGCCAAAGCGGACCTGATCCCGTTGATCTGCGACGCGACTACGAGTCGATCTGGGGGGATTACATCAGGGACTACTTTCATGGCGCCCGCATCCGCGCCGAACTTCAGAACCAGGCAGAATTTGACATGCAGCCGCCGCAGGGCTCGCCCCTGTCGAATGTATTGATATCGGCGGTCGCGCAGGCGGAAGCGGAGGGTCTCAGAATTTCGCTGAACAATTTTCAACAGGAGCAAAGCTATCTCGACAAGACCGCCAAGGATGCCGAGGCTGAGGCCGAGGTTCTGCTCAAGCGCGAGCAGACGGAAGCGGCAGCGGTGAAACAGGATGAGGACGATCTGGCGCGGGTCACCAAATCGTTCGAATCGGGCAACCTGACCAACAGCAGGCTCGCCGATGTCAGACGTGCGGTGCTGATGTCGTCGAGCCGGGCGCTCGAGACCTCGGTCGAACTCATGAGAACGCGGCGCCAGCAGGAAGACTTCGTCAGGCAGCAGGAACGCAATGAAAATCAACGAAGGATCGCCCTTCTGAACGAGTTGAGGGACACCGACCTTCGCCTCGCCGAGACCACTGCAAGGCTCCACGCAGCCAGCCAGAAGCTTCAGCCATCAGGGGCGTCCGCTCTTCCGCTGCCGGTCGCCGGCGAAACCTTCCAGGCGCGGATCACAATAACCGGTGGAGCCGGCGACGCGTCGAGAAGTCGACCGGTCGACCAGGACACTGAGGTCGCGCCTGGAGACACCATCGAGGTGAGGTTCAGCAGCGACCTGCAGAGCGCGGCGATCCAGTAGTTGCGCGACGTGAACCGACCCGGGAACGACGGTGGCTAATGCCTCGCCTCACGGCATGAAGACGGGGCGTCGAGAAATCAAAATGGAAAAATCCAGAAAGCGGGTTTGTCGTGATTGGTGAAATGGATGTCGCCAGCGCCTACAGCACGGGCCGTACCGACTTCATGGGGCTGAATTTGGTTGTGGCGCCCGGCGTGCTCGTCCCTCGCCCGGAGACGGAATTGCTCGGCAGCACCGCCCTCAATGTGCTTCGTGAACTTAATCGGCCGGTCCCGCGTGTCGTGGACATGTGCTGCGGGGCGGGCAATCTCGCCTGCGCCATTGGATACAAGGTCCCCACCGCGCGCGTCTGGGCGAGCGATCTCACTGACAGCTGTGTCGAAACCACCTGCCGGAATGTCGCCCATCTTGGCCTGGCCGGGCGCATTTCGGTGCTGCAGGGCGACCTGTTCAATTCCTTCTCGGGTCTGGAGCTCGAAGGCACGATCGATCTGGTCGTTTGCAACCCGCCTTACATCTCCGAGAAGCGGCTCGAAAACGACCGCGCGCACCTGATGGAACTTGAACCACGTGAGGCGTTCGCTGCCGGGCCTTACGGCCTGAGCATTCACATGCGGGTGATCAAGGAGGCGCGGCGCTATCTGCGGCAAGGTGGCATGCTGCTTTTCGAGGTCGGGCTTGGCCAGGACCGGCAGGTCATGAGTTTGGTTGAGCGTTCCAAAGCCTACGAGAGCATTCGCGCGGTTGCAAACAAAGCCGGTGAAGCCAGGGTGGTTTGTGCACGGGCCAAAGCGCCAGCGTGAGCCGCGCCATTGGTTTGCGCGCTCGGTTGGGAGGACGCCCTTAAAGCGGCCCAGCGATCAGTTTTCCTTGCTGAGCACGTAACGTGCAATTCCCTGGATGGAATCGAAATTCTCAGGCAGAAGTTCACTGTCCTCGACAGTGATGCCGAATGTCTCCTCGACGAAGCCGATAACTTCAAGCACTCCAGTCGAGTCTATGATGCCCTGGTCGAGCAACGACGTTTCAACCTCCAGGGCACGCGGGTCGGCCACGTAGAAATTTGACGCCAGAAAGGCGCGTATCTGATCGCTGTAGGTGTCAATTCTGTTGTTCGTGCTCAGCATTGAATTGGCCTCCGATCCAAATGATTTCCAGGTGTCGCTTTATGAAAGCGCTATTTTCTTGAGCTTGCCCGTGTCCGTCATCGGTAGACTGGACACAATCTGGATGGACTTCGGAATCATGAAGTTTTCCAGCCGCTTCTGACATTCCATCCGCAGCTGCTTTTCGCCCATGATCGTTCCTTGCTCCATGACGACAAACGCTTTCACTGCTTGCCCTAGCAGGTCGTCGGGAACTCCAACGACCGCGGCTTCCCGTACTCCCGGGATTTCCATCAGCACGTTTTCGACTTCCCTGGGCGCTACCTTTTCTCCCCGCGATTTTATGATCTCATCGCTGCGGCCGACAAAATAGAGGTACCCTTCCTCGTCCATTCGGCAGTAGTCGCCGGTGTACAGAACCTGCTCGCCGGGCAAAGGGCCAGGCTTGAGCTTCCTCGCGGTAGCCTCCGGCTTACCCCAGTAGCCCTTCATGACCGTTGCCCCGCGAATGACCAGCTGGCCGACGACATTGGGACCGACCCTTCGGTCATCCTCATCGACAATCCACATTTCGGTGTTCGGGATGGCGATCCCCACGCTCAACGGTTTTCGCGCAAGATCTTCCGGCGGAAGATAAGTGCAGCGTTTGCATTCGGTCAGGCCGTACATCGAATAGATGCGAGCATCGGCAAACAGTTCCTGGAGCAGGCGAATGTGCTTGAGCGGCAGTGCCGCGGCAGTGTTCGTGACATACCTTATGCTTGCAAAATCATCTGCCTTCAGCGTCTTGAGATCCGACAGCGCGGCAAAGATGGTTGGCACGCCGGGAAAGCCTGTAACTCTCTCCCTTTCGATGATCGCAAGTATCTGTGCGGGGAAGGCAAACGAGCGCTCGAGGACCAAGCGCGCCCCGGTACGGAATGCCATTATCATCTGATAGAGGCCGTAGTCGAAGGCCAGGGGCAAGACATTGAGGATCACATCGTCTTCGCCAAGTTCGAGGTACGAGGCAATCGACGTGCAGGCTGCCATCATGTTCCTGTGCGTCAGCATCACGCCTTTGGGTTCGCCGGTCGAGCCCGACGTGTAGATGATGGCTGCGAGATCGATATCGATGCGGCGGCGGGCCGGCGCTTTGCCGTGGCCGGCAGCCGCCTCATCCCAGCGCACGGCATGCGGCAATCCCCGGAGCTCGGCGACGTCCACCGAACCGGAGACGATGAGCCGCCGCAGCGACGGACAGTTACGCGCCGGTTCAGTAAAGATCGGCTGCAAATGTTTGTCGGTGATCAATGCCGCCGGCAGGCAATCGTTGAGCAAATACCCCAGCTTGTCGCTCTTGGTGAGCGGATTGACGACGCACACGACGGCGCTCGCCTTGAGAACCGCCCAGAAGCTGACCACGGTCTCGACGGTGTTGTCGGCGAAGATCATGACGCGGTCACCGGGGGCGACCCCGGACGTGACGAGATGATGGGCGACCGCGTTGGAACGTGTCTCAAGCTCATCATAGGCGAGCCGGTGCCCGCCGCACACCAGCGCCACCTTGTCGCCGAGCCGGCCGGCCGAATGGCTGAGGTAGTCGTGCAGCAGAGGGACGGCGCCATGCATCATACCAGCACCTCTTCCCTGTGCAGGCGATCGACATCTATCCTGAGGTCGACCGCACGCCCGCTTGATGGACGGCTTGCGACAAACTGCTGATGGAGGAGCTGCGTCGACAGCACGCCGACCAACGCCATATTGTCCGAGTTGGACAGATCGCCATCGCCGGTCTTGGCAGCGCATTTGCCCAGCAGGCGCGCGACCGAGTTCGGATCAAAGACATTCGCCGCGCGCAGGGCAGTCTCAGAGAGTGCTTCGCGGACATAGGCGGGTGCGCTATCGCCCATGAAGCAAAGTGCGTTGGGCGCCCGGTAGGGCTGCTTCTTGCGGGCCACGACTTCCGCGGGGACGATCGATTTCGCCACACGCTTCAGCACGTGTTTCTCATCCAGAATGCGCAGCTTGTAGTCGGCCGGTAGCGAATTCGCCAAGGTCACGAGCCTGTCGTCCAGGAACGGGAAGCGCCCCTCGACGGAGTGGGCCATCAGCATCCTGTCACCCTGAGAGGAGAGCAGGTAGCCCGACATCAGCGTCCTGATCTCAAGATACTGGTCCTGCGCGAGAGGACCCCATCGTGGAAACTCTTCGGGCAGACGGCAGAGCAGGTCCGCCACTGCGTCGTGGCGCGCCGCTTCGGCATGCATGTCGGCCGAGAACAGCCGTTTGATGGCGCTGGTGGTGCGCCAGCGGGTGTCATGCGCGAAGCCGGGCGCGCCAAATGCATGGATACCGTGTCCGAAGAACTGGCGCGCCATCGCCTGCTGCTTGACCGGCGAGCGGCTCAGATAGGGGTAGAGGCGTTCCAGCAGTCGCGCGCGTCGGGCGGATGCGGGCTGCCGCCCCCAGAAGCGGCGGACCTTGCCTTCACGGAACAGGTCGTAGCCGGCGAACATCTCGTCGGCCCCCTCGCCGGTCAGCACGACCTTGATGCCATGTTCGCGCACCAGCCTCGAGAGAAGGAACAACGGCGCCGGCGCGGTCCTGAGAATCGGACGCTCGGCATGACGGATCACATCCGGGAAGATGTCGGCGATGTCACCGCGCGAAACCATCACCTCGTGGTGCTCGCCGCCGCTCGCACCGGCAACCAGCCGCTGGTAACGGGTTTCATCATATTCGGCGTCAGCAAAACGCAACGAGAAAGTCTGGAGCGGCGCGCCGGCGAAGCGCCTCCCGAGCATGGCGACAAGTGAGCTGTCGAGCCCGCCGGAAAGGTAGCAGCCGACCGGCACGTCCGCCTTGACCATTCTAAGCGCCGTCGCGGCCTGCAAGGCGCCGCGCACTTCGTCCACCGCATCCTCCAGCGAGCCCCTGAAGGTGCCATGGGCCAGGTCCTCGCTCTCGGGATAGCAAGGTTTCCAGAAAGCGTGCTCACGAACGCTGCCATTGTCATAGATGCGGACATGGCCGGGGGTAAGTTCCTGTATCCCCTGAAATACGCCTTGCGGCGGTACGACCGTCCACAGCGTGAAAGTCTGGTCGACCCCCGCCGGATCGAAGGCCCGCGGTATCGCCGGGTCGGCTGCGAAGATGGCCTTAACTTCGCTGGCGAAATGCAGGCGGCCAGCGTGTTCGCACAAATGCAGCGGGCAGATGCCGAACCGATCGCGCGACAGGACGAGGCGGCCTATCAGCGAGTCCCAAATGGCGAGTGCCCATTGCCCGTTCAGCCGCTCGAACGCGCCCACACCCCAGGCGCGGTAGGCATGCACGACGACCTCCGTATCGCTGCGGGTGCGGAAACGATGTCCCAGGGCTATGAGTTGGTCACGCAGCTCGACGTAATTGAAGATCTCGCCGTTGAAGACGATCCAGGTGGTATTGCCTGTGTCGGCGAGAGGCTGCTGTCCGGTCGAGAGATCGATGACCGACAGGCGGGTATGCGCCAGCCCCGCTCGCCTGTCGCGGTAAAGGCCGCTTTCGTCCGGACCTCGATGGGAGAGCGCGGCTGCCATTCGTAGAAGCGCGGCTCGTGAAGGAGGCTCCGCAGCCGCGTTCAGCGCCACAATTCCGGCGATGCCGCACATGGGTCAATCCCTGTCCATCGCAGCGGGCAGCTGCGGCCGTGCGTGAAGATAGCGGGCGGCGCGGCGTTTGCTGACGATATCCTTATAGACCTTCTCGACCTGCTCGGCGGTGAGGCCAGCGGCGGCGGCAACCACGCCGGCCGAAATTCCGTGATTCATGCCATAGAGGCACAAATCCATCAACTGATAGGGCAAAGCGAAGTAGAACTCCTCCTGGGTTTGCGCCATGGAAAACGTGTCCGTGGTCGGCGGCCTTGTTCGGACCTCATTGTCAATACCGAGATACTCCGCCAGCTGGTAAACCTGGGTCTTGTAGAGATGGACGATAGGCATCACATCGGCGATGCCGTCGCCCTGTTTGACGAAGAAGCCCTGGTCATATTCGAGCCGGTTTGGCGTGCCTGCCACTGCATAGTTGAGGCGGTCCGCATGATAATACTCGGTCATCTTGCGAACCCGCTGCTTGTAGTTGGTGGCAGCGACGATCTGCAGGTAAGCCGCCGGCGACAGACGCACGGTGTCGATCTTTCCGTGCGGATCCTCGACCGTAAGGCGCGTGATATTGAGGCCGCTGCTCTCCAGCACCGATGCCATGACCAGCTTGCATTTCCAGCCTTCGCCATATCCAGGGACGGCAGTTCGGATGGCCTCGATCTGTCGGGCGTATGCGCCGATGCCTTCAAGCGCCGGCTCGATATCTTCAAGGATTGTGTCGATGCCAAGCTGCCCGGCGACACTGCGGCCAAGCCTCAACGAGTCGCCTGACGAATGGCGCTCCGGCATGAACAGGCCGAGCACCTTGTCCTTCCCGAACGCCCGTGCGCACAGCGTTGCGACGACCGAACTGTCGATGCCTCCGGAGAGCCCGACGACCACTCCGCGACGCCGTTGTGTGCCGAGAACCTGCTCGCGCAAAGTCTCGACGATGCGATCGATCTCCAGCCGGGCATCGAGCGCCAACACATCGCTGCTGAATTCCCCGATCAGGTCGATGACACTGCCTCCTGTTGGCGTGACTCGACTGAAGAGTAGGTCTCGGTCACAGCGTTTTCGATGAGCGGGCGATTGATGGTCAGATGGGGCTCCACGACCATGTCGATGTGAGTGCCGGCGATCGGAATGACGTCCAGATGGACGAATGCCCGGTCCCACCCGAGTGCAAGCGGCATTCCGGGCCGCGCGCAACGGAACAAGGTGCCGGTGATCGGCAGTATCGGCCTGGGTTCTGCCAGCCATCGGAAGAAGGCGCGCGCCCGCAGAACCTCCTGCAGTTCCAGTTTGGTTCTGAAGCTCGTCGGGTTGAACTGACCCTCGGCATAGCGGTCGAGGAAGCTGGCAAGCCGGGATTCGCAGTGCATTTTGACCGCGACCTTGGCAAGCGCGCGGCACGCCACCCGACTAGCCGATATACGATTGGTTCGGATCCGGTGAAATGTCCGGGTAATGGTCTCCCAACGCTTGCTGCGCTCGCCAACCAGACTGGTATCCAGAATGCCCGTGAACGCTACCGCTCGCCCTTGATCAAGCAGACGCGCGGCAACCTCAAAAGCGACCGCTCCTCCGAGCGAGTGGCCAAGCAGGCGAACACAGCCGGTAGGCTGCACGCGGTTGATATGATCGATTGCAGCTTCGACCATTGCGGCGACAGTGTTCTGACCTTGCAGGATCATGCCCAGGGCCGGATATCTGATGGGAGACACCCTGGCGACCTTGCTTATTGCCGATGCGAACGAAGCAAGGCTCGGACCATAGCCGACCGAACCGGGGAAAAGGAAAAGCAGTGGAGGCTCGTGTTTCCAGGCAGGCGCGTGCTCGCCGCCTCCTTGAGCGGAAATGACCGCTGCAACCATCTCATCGAAGCTCATTCCAACCGTGAAGGCTTCCAATCCGAGCTCCTGCCCGATCGCGCTTTCGATTTCCATCACGCAATGCAGCAGCTTCAGCGAATCTCCCCCCGCTTCATCCCAGCAGCCCAGGGCGACCCGCGTCTTGAGGACCTTGGTCCAGGCACGCCGTACGATCTGATGAGCCGGAACTTCATTTCCCGCATGGGGGATTTGCGGTGGGGGCGTTGTTTCCCGAACCGAAAGGTCGATTGCAGCCAGCATTGCCATATCGATCTTTCCGCTGGCCAGTCGCGGTATCTCGGCGCTTGCATGGAGCCGCAGCGGGCAAAGCGCCGGCGGCAATTTTGTCCTGGCAAGTTGGCGCAGCTCGTCGCAAAAACTGGCTCCCGCCCCGCCGTGCGGGACGGCGAACGCAACCAGTTCATTCGCCGGGGTGACGATAACCACGGCATCCTTCACCGACGGCGCGCCACGCAGAACCCGTTCGAGTTCGGCCGGCTCAACGCGCCGCCCATTGACCTTTATCTGGCGCCCTTTGCGACCGATGATCCGCAACAGGCCATCACTCCCAATTTGCACAAGATCGCCCGTCGCAAAGATACGAAGCGTCTGGTCGTCGGGATCTATTTCAAACGGAACGACTGCCCCATTTTCCCAATATCCGAGTGCGACATACGGGCTTCTGATCAACAGTTCTCCGATCTTGCCGGGCTGAACCGGGTAACCCTCTTCATCGACCACTGCGAAGCTGATACCCGGAAGCAGCCAACCGACGGGAGCTGAGGAATCGAATTCCGGCCAATCGTGCGGCAAGAACCACTGCGATCCAGTCGTTTCCGTCGATGAATAGCCGATCTGCACCAGGCAAGTTGGCGGGACAGCCTTGCGCACCAGGCGGATGTCGGTCGAGGACACCTTCTCGCCTCCAATTCGGGCAACCCTGAGTGAACCAAAGGCGTCCGCGGGCTCATCCGCCAGGAGAGCGCGAAGCAATGCCGGCACCAGATAGGTGATCGTCACGCCTTCCGATTGCATGCGGCCGCGAACCGCGCGTAGGCCGACGGCTTCGACCTCCACAAGCTGCAACGTAGCACCCGTAAGAAGAGCGGCAAGTATTTCCCGACAACCGGCGATGGTTGCCGGGCCGGTCATGGGCAAGAAAACATCCTGCGCATTGATGTGGCACGCGTCGACATATTGCTGCACCCGGCACAGCAAGCTCCGCTGGCTGTTGACAATTCCCTTGGGGCGGCCCGTGCTGCCGGAGGTATAAAGCACGATTGCCGGTGCATCGACAGAAACGGTACGGTGTCCAGCTGGACGAAGCGTTGCCTGCAACGATTGCGCTATCTCGATCCGGGCAACGTGCTGGGGCAGATCAAGGCCGTGGAGGCCTTTGTCGCCAATTATGGCGGAGAGCCTCGCGTCGGCGACGATTTCGTTGATGCGCGAGTCCGGATCTCGCACGTTAAGCGGCACCGACGGTCGACCGGATGCCATGCTGGCCAGCATCGCAACGGTGTACCAGACCGAGTTGGCCTGAAGTATTCCAACCGCATTTCCGTCGGGGACGACGGCTTCAATCCGGCTGGCCAAGGCCTCGACCGCCCGAAAAAGCTCGGAATAGGTCAGTCGGTTGGTGCCGTCGCTGGCGGCTAATTTTTCGGAATAACGCCCGGCGATTTCCCTCAGGTGATCAAAGACCGGAATATCGACGAAGCCAGTTCCCATCCGTTGATGCAGACGTAGAACGGGCCCGCCCTCGTCAAGAGCATGATCGGGAACTTTTGACCATCGACAAGAGACCACCGCTTGGTAGTCAGTCTGCACCGTTTGAATCGCCCTCGAAGATTCTAAATGCGCCAGAGACATAAGGGCCCCACGCTAGGATTGTTGCCGCTTATCGCCCCGCGGCATGATCTTTTCATCAATCATTCGGATGATGCGCGAGGCGGTCTTGATCGCTTAAATCGTTCGAAGTTGAGCATGCCAGCCTGCGCTCGCTCGGCTGTGCTACCTTACCGAAGTGTCGGGCTGTGCGCTGCGGTCCGCTTCGCCAGTGCCTGAAACGAAGCAGTATGCGAATACTTCCCCTCCAAGCTCATCCGTGACACGAACCCAGTTGTTTTCCCATGTCCTCAGGGTAACCTGGCGTCCTGTTGATATAGTCGCCGCCGTGAACGGGCTGGACGCATTGACATTACTCGCCGCAACCACGTCGTCCCCTTCCATTTGCTCTACCAGGTATGTTTGCATCACTGCTCCTGACTGCAGGGCATGGCCGGTTCAATTGCGTGTAGCTGGAGGCATGACCTTCCAACCGCAGGGAACGGATTTCGTTCCATGCAATAGGCAACCCTGCCGCCGGCAGTCAGCGTTCAGTCGCCCCGCCGCCCTGGCAGGACCATGGCCTAGCCGCTGAATGACTTGGTCAGGACTGAGCTATACTTTGGCGGAGGTGGACCCTCGCGCTGCGCCGCATACTTCTGGAACAGTGCAATCTTGTCGGGATAAGTAATCCGGATTTCGCTGTGACACCCCTCGCAGCGATATTTGGATGCAACCTGAAACCAGCGCCCGGGTTTCAGCAAAGCCAATCCGCAACGCGGGCATTTGAACGTCATTTCAAGAGGGCATAGATTCTGACACAGCGGCATTTTCGCAACTTCCATAAGAGATATCTAATGTTAGGCAACGGCAGCCGGCCGGAATCGTTCCTAGACGCCGTTCTTTTCGTCAGGCCGATGACCAACCCGGACGCCGGGAGACCATTTGCCCGCGATGCCAGCTTGACTGACGCAGGCCTGAACTCAGGCGCATCCCGCTTTCATGGTGACGTCGCGCCTGAGCGCCGATCGAACGGTCGTCAGAAGGTTTTGTGGGAACTTGTCACCGGACCTCGGCACCGAGCGTGATCGCTTGGGGCGACGACGGGCCGCACGGTCGACGACACGACCTCTAATCCGGACGCCGAAACAGCGCCGCGCGCCAGCACAAGAAGGACGAAAGCAGCGCAACCAGGCGGCACTCCTTGAGCATCTCGCCTATACCGGTGCGCTCGACAGCCGCGATCCCGACCGAATTGATATGGATATGGAGGCGCTATTGAAGAGAACCGACGCATCCCTTGGGGAATGCGTCGGTTCCAGAAGCTTACGCGTGGCGGATTTCCGTTCCCAGCACCTTCAAACATTCGCGGATGAACGCAGCAAGCGCCGTCCAGCCTTTGGCAGAAACCATTGTCCCGTCCACATAGGCCTCGGTCGGCGACAGGTCGATATAGGTGCCACCCGCCAGTGTCACTTCAGGCTCGCAGGCGCCGAGTGCTGCGACCTTCTTGCCACGCACCACGCCGTCGACAGCGATCAGGATCTGCACACCGTGGCAGATGGTGAAGATCGGCTTCTTGGCCTCGTGGAAATGGCGCACGATCGCCTGCACGCGCTTGTCGGTGCGGATGTATTCCGGGCCGCGGCCGCCCGCGCAGTAGACGGCATGATATTGATCGAGCTGCCTCTCAGCTTCCGAGAAAGTCTTGTTGATCAGCGCATAGTGGCCGAGCTTTTCGGTGTAGGTCTGGTCGCCCTCGAAGTCGTGCAGCGAGGTCTTGATCAGATCTCCGGCGTTCTTGTCCGGGCATACCACGTGGATGGTGTGGCCGACGGCTTCCATGGCTTGCTGATAGACAAAGATTTCGTATTCTTCGGTGAACTCACCGGTCAGCATCAGTATCTTTTTGCCTGGCATGGCTCTTCCTCTCAGTGTTTGAGCTAGGCAAGGCGCAGACCGCGCCCTGCCTTTCGGTGAAATCGGATAGGGTTAGAATGGCGAGTCAGGGAAATAGTATTCCTTGGCGTTGGCTTGGGTGATCAACGGCGCGTCGAGCTTGACGGTGCCACGGACGGGTGCCTGGCCGATCAGGTTGGCGACGGTCATGTAGATCGCGGTCTTGATCATCGACGGCGGATATGGCGTCTCGACCGGCGTCATGGCGTCGCCGTCGATCACCTTCTTGACGATGTCCTTCATGCCGTTGCCACCGAGCGCCAGCTTGATATCGGTCCGGCCCGATTGCTTGACCGCCTCGAGCACGCCAAGCAGCATGTCGTCGTCATTGGCCCAGACCGCATCGATATGCGGGTACTTGGCCAAATAGTCCTGCATCAGCTTGAAGGCCTCGTCGCTGTTCCAATGCGCGTACTGGATGTCGAGGACTTTCAGGTTCGTACCCTTGATCGTGTCCTGGAAGCCCTTGATGCGCTCGTCGTCGATGACGGTCGGAATGCCGCGCAGCACAACGACGTCGCCCTTGCCGCCGAGCTTGTCGATCATGAACTTGGCTGTGTTGGTGCCAACCGCGATATTGTCGCCGGCGAGGTAAAGATCCTGGACGGAGGCGTCAGTCAGACCGCGATCGACGACGGTGATGAACGTGCCCATGTCCTTGATAGCCTTGACCGGCTGAGTCAGCTCTTCCGAGCTGTAAGGCAGGATCACCAAAGCGTCCAGCTTGCGGCTGGCCGACAGGTCCTCAAGCGCGCTGACCTGCTCCGCCGCGGACGGCGACGTCTTCACGACCACTTCGACGTTCGGGAACGCGGCATTGATTTCCTTGGCCGCCGCTTGTGCGTGATAGACGATGCCCGCCGTCCAACCGTGGTCGGCTGCCGGTATCGACACCGCGATGACCTTCGTGTCTTGCGCCATGGCCTGGCCGGCCAGCAGCAGCGCGCCAAGTGTCGCCGCCGCAATCCATTTTCTACTGAACATTGTCTTCTCCCTTGGACCTACAAGAACGTTGATCCGCGTGGTCCGGACGCGGCGCTATTTCGAATTCGAAAACCGCTGGATGAGCATGGCGATGATGATGATGACGCCCTGAACAGCGGCGACGAGGTATTCGGAGACGAAGTCCGACAGCACCATGAGGTTGGCGATGAGCTCCAGGATGACGGCGCCGGCGACTGTTCCCCACACATGGCCCTTGCCGCCGCGCAGCGCGGTGCCGCCGATTACCACTGCGGTGATGACCTGCAGTTCCCAAAGCTGTCCGGTCGTCGGCGTTGCGGCGCCCAGGCGCGGCACGTAGCAGATCGCGGCAATGGCCACGCAGACACCCTGGACGATATAGGCGACGGTCCGTGTCCTGATCACCGAGATGCCGGAATAACGGGCGACATCCTCATTGGCGCCGACCGCCGCGCATTTGCGGCCGTATTTCATCTTGTACAGGATGAAGGATGCGACCGCGGCGACGGCGATGGATATGAGGATTGGAACCGGGATGCCGGCAACCGTGCCGAAATAGACAGGCCGGTAGGCCTCGCGCAGCGATCGGTCGATTGGTATCGTGCCGCCGTCGGTCAGATAGGTTATCAGCGCCCGGAAAATCCCCATCGTGCCCAGCGTTGCGATAAACGGTTCGATCCTGCCGACCGTGACGATGAGGCCGTTGGCAAGCCCGCACAGCAGGCCGACCAGGATCGCCACCGCCATGCCGGCGGGAATAGCCCAGATACCGGCATGCGGCGCCACCGTGTTCATGAACATGATGGTGATGCCGGTGATGAAGGCGGCCATCGAGCCGACGGAAAGATCGAGCCCGCCGGACGAGATCACAAATGTCGCGCCGACCGCGATAATGGCGATGAAGGCGCTGCGAGTGATGACGTTGGCGAGATTGGTGGCGGACAGGAAATCGGGGTTGATGAGGTAACCCACGACCAGGAGGGCCGCCAGCGCAAGGAAGGGTCCGACGTCGGTCCAACTGACATTGAGATCCAGGGCGCGACGCCCGGGTGCGGATTCGGTCATGACAGCCATTCTGTGCCTCCCTTGGCTTTTGGCCCTGGCTTGGGGCCACTGGTCGCCAGTACCGCCACGTTGCTTTCGGTCATTTCGGCGCCGCTGACCTCGCCGGTGATGCGGCCTTCGCGCATCACCAGGATGCGGTCGCAGATGCCGATCAATTCCTGCATCTCCGAAGAGATGACGATGCAGGCCTTGCCCTTCGCCACAAGCTCCTGGATGAAGGCATAGATCTGCGCCTTGTTGGCGATGTCGATGCCACGCGTGGGCTCGTCGATAATGACCACCGAAGGATCGGTCAGCAGCACCTTCGCCAGCAGCAGCTTCTGCTGATTGCCCCCGGAAAGCTGGCCCGCTTTGGCGCCGAGGCTCTTCAGCCTGATGTCATATGCCTCCACGGCCTGTTCCAGGGCCTCCGCTTCGCGGCGCCGACCCATCGAGAGGCCGGGATGGAACACACCGAGCGCCGACAGCGTCAGGTTAGGCGCCAAGCGCTCCTGCAGCAGCAGTCCCTTGCCCTTGCGATCCTCGGTCAGGTAACCGACGCCGGCGTCGATCGCCGCGCGCGGCGATTGGAAATGGATCGACTTGCCCTCAAGTTCGACCTTGGCGGCCGCCGGGCGCAGGCCGATAATGCCCTCGAAGAGTTCGGTTCGGCCAGCGCCGACCATGCCGGCGAACCCGAGGATCTCGCCTTTGTGGACCGTGAACGACACGTCCTCCGCATAGCCGGGAACGGAGGCGTTCCTCACGCTCAGCATCGGTACATCCGAAGGCGCTGCGGTCCTTTCAGGATAGAGTGCGGCCAGTTCGCGACCGACCATCAGCCGCGCCATATCCATCTGGCTCAGCGTCTTGCCGGGATAGATGCCGACCATCTTGCCGTCGCGCAGAACGGTCACCTTGTCGGCCACCCGTTGCACCTCGTCCAACCGGTGGCTGATATACAGCACGGCGATGCCGTGAGCCTTCAGTCGCAGGACGATCTCCAGCAGGCGCTCGACCTCGCCACCGGTCAGAACGGCGGTCGGCTCGTCGAAGATAACCAATTTATAGTCGTCAAGCAGAGCGCGAGCGATCTGCACCATCTGCCGGTCTGCCAGCGAGACGTCGCGCACCAGTGCCCTTGGCGAGACCGCGCAGCCGATCTGCTCCAGTTTCTCGGCCGCCAGCCGGCGCATGGTGCGGTCATCCACGACAAGGCCACGCGAAAGCTCTCGCCCGAGAAACAGATTGTCGGTGACCGTGAGCCCCTCGGCGAGCAGGATCTCCTGGTGAACCAAAGCGATACCGGCATCCTGTGCCTGGCTGGGCTTGGCAAATTTCACCGCATGTCCGTTCATCGACAATGTGCCGTGGCTTGGCTCGACATAGCCGGACAGCAGCCGCATCAACGTCGACTTGCCGGCACCGTTCTCGCCAATGATGGCGTGGATCTCACCGGGCAGGACGTCTAGGGTGATGTCCGACAACACCGTCACCGGGCCGTATTGCTTGGACAATTGCTGGGCGCGCAGCACCGGTTCGAGCGAACCATGCGCATTGCTGGACAACGTGCTCCCGCCCTCCCCGGCGATATTCGCGGCAATGGACATCCGTTCCGACCTCAATCGAATGCCGGGAGCAGGCGATCGCGCGAGTGCTCTATATGGATGCGCATCGCCTTTGCGGCGGCATCGGGATCGGCAGAGCCGAACGCGGCAAGAATCGCCTCGTGTTCGTCAAGTGCCTCTTCGGTCACACGTGCATGAAACATCAGGCGGAAGATGTGGAAGTGCGTGTGCTGGTGGCTCAACGTCTCGCGGATGAGTTCGTTTTGAGAAAACTCCAAGATCTTGTCGTGGAAGATCGCATCCTGCCTGGCGAAGTTCGAATAGCGTACGCGATCATCCTTGCCTTCGCGGCGTGACATCACGCCGGCGGCTTCGAGCAACACATTGAACTTGGCCTCGTCCATCATTGCGGCGGCCTTCGCGGCGCCGTGCGGTTCGAGCAGCAGACGCATTTCGTACAATTCGTCGAAACGGCGCCGGGTGATCTGGGGTGCGGCACGATAACCGATCAAATGCGTCTTGAGCACGAGGCCTTCGCCTTCGAGCCGGCCAAGGGCTTCGCGGATCGGCGTGTGCGAGACGTTGAATTCCTTGACCAGGCTATCGACTGTAATGCGTGAGCCTGGCGGGATTTTCAGCGCCATCAACTGCGCGAAGATGGCTTCATAGACATCTTCGACGAGACTGTTGGCGCGCTGGATGCGACCAGCTCCAATGGTGGCGTCGCTTGGGTCGGGTAAGTTTGCGGTCTGCATATTTTGCCTCTTGACAGTGAGGACTGCTAACACGATGGTTCCGTCGATGCAATCCTATATCCTATACGATTTTAAAGCGGATATTTTGTAGGGGCGAGAGACACGCTCTTAGACCGTCCGATCCAAGCCCAGTTCAATGCCTCCGTTTCCAGTCAGCCGCCGTCAAAGGACCGATCATGACCCTCTTCGCCGCCCTGCGGTTGCCGCGTGAAATCCTGTTCGGGAAAGGGCAGCGCCATGTGCTGCCGACGGTCGCCGCCCGGTTCGGCCGACGCGCGCTGGTCTGCACCGATGAGCGTTTCGCGGGCACAATGGTATTCGCCGACATCATCAAGTCCCTTCAGTCAGCCTCGATCGAGGTTCTGGTGCATGATCATGTTCTGCCCGACGTGCCACGCGACACGGTCGGCATCTGTGTCGAGGAAGCGAAGGGGTTCAGACCGGACATTGTGATCGGCATCGGCGGCGGCAGCTGTCTCGATTTCGCCAAATGCACCACCCTGCTTCTCAGCCATGGCGGCAAGCTCCAGGACTATTACGGGGAGTTCAAGGTGCCGGGTCCGACACTGCCGCTGATCGCCGTGCCCACCACGGCCGGCACCGGCTCCGAGGTGACGCCGGTCGCGGTGATTTCCGACCCGGACCGGACGCTCAAGGTGGGCATATCGAGCCCTCACCTTATCGCCGCCGTCGCTCTGTGCGATCCCGAGTTGACAATGACCTGTCCGCCTGGCCTGACCGCGATCGCCGGCGCTGACGCGCTGACCCATGCGATCGAGGCCTTCACCGCCATGCGGCGCGGTGAAGACCCCAATCTGCCGCAACAGCATGTCTTCATCGGCAAGACTGCGCTGACCGACCATTTCGCGTTGCTCGCCATAAAACTGCTTGGTCGGAGCCTGGAGAAAGCCTGCAGCGACGGCACCGATGCCGACGCGCGCGCCGATGTCATGATGGGCGCGCTCGCGGCGGGCTGCGCATTCGGCACCGCCGGCACGGCGGCGGCGCATGCCGTGCAATACCCGGCAGGCGCCCTCACCCACACCGCCCATGGTTTGGGCGTGGCGACAATGATGCCTTACGTGATGACCTATAACAGCCGCGTCGCCGCTCACGAGATGGCAGAGATCGGCGCGGCACTTGGCTTGGAGACCAAGGCCAGAACCGCCGCCGAGATGGCAGCCGCCACAATCGAGGAGATCAGGCGATTGTTCGCGGCGATCGGTATTACGCCGACACTGGCGGATTTAGGCCTCCCCGCCGATAAGCTTGACTGGACAGCCGAGCAAGCGCTCGGCATCGACCGCCTGATCAAGAACAATCCGCGTGCCTTCGATCTCGGCACGATGCGACGCCTCGTCCAGGCTGCCCATGACGGCGACCTCGCCGCCTGCGTTATGTGAAAAACGGAACAAAGCGATGAATTTGAAGGCTCAGCAACTCGACCAGGATGGCTATGACGTGCGCGGTTTTTCGCACGGACTTTACATCGACGGCACTTGGCGGCCGTCCTCCGACGGTCGGCTCATCGATGTCGTCGATCCCTCCTCCGGGGCGGTGATCGCGGCAGTTCCCGATGCGACGGTCGAGGACGCCACCGCCGCCGTCGAGGCGGCGGCCAAGGCGGCCAAAGGATGGCGGGAGACGGCGCCGCGCAAACGCTCGGAAATCCTCAGGCGTTGTTTCGAACTGATGGTCGAACGCTCGGAAACGCTTGCCATGCTGATCTCGCTGGAGAACGGCAAGGCGTTGCGCGACGCGCGCGGCGAAGTGGCGTACGCCGCCGAGTTCTTCCGTTGGAATGCTGAGGAAGCGGTCCGCATCACCGGTGAGTTCGGCACCGCGCCCTCCGGCAGCAATCGCATCGTGGTCGATTATGAGCCGATCGGAATTTGCGTGCTGATCACACCGTGGAATTTTCCGGCCGCTATGGCGACCCGCAAGATCGCGCCGGCGCTGGCGGCAGGCTGCACTGTCGTCCTGAAGCCGGCAAGTGAAACACCGCTGACGGCCTATGCGCTGGCGGCACTCTACAGCGAAGCCGGCGTGCCTGCCGGTGTCGTCAACGTGCTGACCACGACCAGTCCCGGGCCGCTTACTTCGGCCATGCTCGCCGATCCGCGCGTCAGGAAGCTGTCCTTCACGGGGTCGACGGGTGTCGGCCGAACCTTGCTCGGCGAGGCTTCAAAGCATGTCATTTCGTGTTCGATGGAACTCGGCGGCAATGCCCCGTTTGTCGTCTTCGACGATGCCGAACTCGACGCCGCCCTCGACGGCGCGATGATCGCCAAAATGCGCAACGCCGGCGAAGCCTGCACCGCCGCCAATCGCCTCTATGTACAATCGGGAATTTATGATGCTTTTGCCGACGGGCTCCGCAAGCGTATGGCGGCACTTAAGGTGGGAGCGGGACCGAATGCAGACACAGAATGCGGGCCGATGATCACCAGAAAGGCTGTCGACAAGATCGACCGCCTGGTCAAGGACGCCGTGGGCCGGGGGGCCAAGGTGCTTTGCGGCGGGGCGATTTCGGAGGAAGAAGGGTTCTTCTATCCGCCCACAGTGCTGTCCGATGTGCCGCCCGATGCGGAGATGGCGCACGAGGAGATTTTCGGCCCGGTGGCACCCATCACACGCTTCGACACCGAGGCCGAGGCGATCGCACATGCTAACAACACGGAATATGGCCTGGCCGCTTATATATACACACGCGATATTGGACGCGGCATGCGGGTGGCGTCCGGGATCGAGGCCGGCATGATCGGTCTCAACCGAGGACTGATGTCGGATCCGGCCGCACCATTCGGAGGCGTCAAGCAGAGCGGCCTTGGCCGCGAAGGCGGCCAGCACCACGGCATCGCCGAGTTCATGGAGGCTAAATATATTGCCGTCACCTTCTGAACCGGCAGTCATGTCAAACGACCCTTTCCGCACGCGCGACCATGTGGCCGACTTTGACGATATCGTGGCCGACATAGTAAGCCGCAGCGCCGAAACCCGGGCGACCCTGCCGATGTCGGCTGATATCGCCTATGGCGAGGGCAAGGCCGAAAGGTTGGACCTCTTCTTTCCGCCCGGCGCGCGCAGGGATCTTCCCGTGCACATCTTCATCCATGGCGGCTACTGGCGCATGTTCTCCAGGAGCGACTATTCTTATGTAGCGAACACAGTCACCAAAGCTGGGGCGATCGCGGTCATCGTCGACTATGCGCTGATGCCCGAAGTCAGGATGGCGGCAATCGTCGACCAGGTCCGACGTGCCAAACAATGGGTGCTGGACAATATAGCCGCCCATGGCGGTGACCCTGCCCGGCTAAGCGTAAGTGGTCATTCGGCGGGCGCACACCTGGCCACATTCCTGTTCGAAAAGACGCCAATGCCATCGCGCATACGTGCGGCGCTGCTGCTAGGCGGCCTTTACGACCTCAAGCCCCTTCAGACGTCCTTCCTTCAGCCGCTAATCGGAATCACCGATGAGGAGGCAGCTGCCTTCACCCCAATGACGCGGTGGCATGACCCGGAGACGGCAGCGACCATTCTCGTGGGAGATCAGGAAACGTCACCTTTTCACCAGCAGGCCGCCGACTTCGGAAAGCGCTTGCGCGCGCAGGGGCACCTTGTCTGCGACCTCCGCCTGAATGACCGAAACCACATGAACAGCGCGCGTGATCTGGGCATCAGCGGCACACAATCTGGCGATTGCCTGATGGCGATGATCGAGGGAAACGGCCTATAGGACGGAACCTGGGGAAGCAGAGCCGCTTGACTGCCGGGCCAGACACTCCCGTCACTCAAGAAAGTACCGTCACGGGATCGCGGCACGCTACCGGCATCGGGCTGAGCTTTGCGGCAGGTGAATCCGGCAGAGGACACAACCGACGACTCCTCATCCTCTTTCTCCACACTGACGAACTGCACAGCGCATCAGAAAATCGAAATTGCCCCTGCCGCCCTGAGTCGCGATGGTCTTTACGCAAGCAGCCGGCTTAGGGCTGTGGAGGAAACGTCGTCGCGGCAAAGCCCCTGGGCAAGGCCGCTTTGGCACGCCGCTGGTTCAAACCGGCAGCGAGGGAGGGTCTGACTTGGCTGGTTCGGGCAAATCCGACACCGCGCGCTTGGGCATCAAAATGTCCCAGGAACTCGTCGTCGGCGCGATCTCGGCCGTCCTGTTCCTGGTGTTCTCGGCGACGCTCAACAATTTCCTGAGCCAGGGCAACATCCTTGCCATTCTCAAGAATGTCTCGATCCTCGGCACGCTGGCCGTCGGCATGGGGTTCATCGTCGTCGGGCGCGGCATCGACCTGACCATGGTGGCGGTGATGGTGGTCGGCGTCGCTCCGGGATCACGGCGCGCAGTGTCGGCTGGTCGAACCGCGTCACATAGGCCAGCGTCTCGCCACGGCGCACGAACTTGCCCTCGAGATCATTTGCCGAAGGAACGATCAGAGTTCCGCTTGCCTGCGCCCGTACCGTCAGCGCTTCGGCACGGTCGCGTGCGATGACAAGGTCGGCGCGTGCCAGCCTGAGTTCTTCGGCCACCACTTTGGCGTTGACCTTTTCCGAGACATCGAGTTTTTCGAGGCGGCGCTCAAGCTCCCCAACCCTCAAATCCAAGAGGACGGTCCGCGCTTCCAGCAACGGGTCTTCCAGCCGCAGGATCGGGTCGCCTCGCTCGATCCTGGCGCCGGGCGTCGCGACAATTTCCGCCACCACGCCATCGACACCGGCATTGACGACTCCGTCGCCCGGCAGCCATACGACGCCTTGCGCGGCGGTCGCGTAAGGCAGCGGGATGACAAAGAACGGCGAGGCTACCAGTGCGAGGCTGGCTGCAACGACGGCGAAGGCCCTCCCCCTCGTTTTTCTCAGGGATGGGCTCGTGAACAGAAACCACAATTGGCGCGCCAGCGGCACGCCAACCATCAGCACCAGCGCCCACCCAGCCATCATCATGCCGACGACAAAGTAACGCTGGCTGACCAACGTGACGATCGCCACCATGACGCCGATCCGGTAGAAGAATGACGTGACGCCGTAGCTGAACAGCCAGAACTCTTCGCCCTGCGCGGTCGCCGGCGTTTCGGCGCTTTCGATGCCGAACAGATAATGCTGCACCAGATAGCCGAGATATTTGGTCGCCCGCTGACCAAGGTTCGGTATCTCGAGAATATCGCTCAGAACGTAATAGCCGTCGAAGCGCAGCAGTGGATTGCCGTTGAACAGCAAGGTCGAGACGCCGCCGATGAGCATCACGTTGAATGCGAAGGCGCGCACCAGTCCGGCCTCGGCGTTCAGCCAGACGATCAGCGCCAGACAGGCTAACAGCCCCTCGACGATAATGCCTGCCGCACCCACCAGGGCGCGCTGCCATTTGTCCCGGAATGCCAGGCTCTCCGACGCGTCGACATAGGGCACCGGCATGAACACGAGCAGCATCACGCCGATCTCGTGCACCTCGCCGCCCCAACGTTTGACGGCGAAGGCATGCCCCAGCTCATGCAAAGCCTTGATGAAGGGATAGGCGATCAGGATCAGCACGATATTCTCGGCCGACAGAACCCGGTCGGTTACATCGCCGGTCAGCGCCTGCCAGTTCATCGCGGCAAGGAAGATCGAATAGGCAACCAGCGCGAGGAAGGCGACGCCGCCGAACCAGGACAGGAACGGCCGCACCAGCGGATAGGTCGCGTTCAGGAACTCGTTCGGATCGAACAGCCCGACGCGGATAGCCAGCGGATTGGCGAATTTCGACAGAAGCTTGCGGTTGTGCTGCTTGCTGGCGCGGTCGGCGATTTCCTCGATGTCGGGCGGAATGTCGCCGAACAGCACATCCGCTGCGTGAAGCTGCCCCAAAAGACGGATCACCGCGTCTTGCGTAATGACCTTTTCGTCGAGGTGTTCGCAGGCGTTGTCCCACACGTCTTGCATGGTACGTCGGCCCGTCATCAGGCTGATGATGAAATAGGCCTCCGGCGTGAAGCGATGGAAGCGGCCAGAGGTCCGATCCTGCATCACATACCAGACCTGGTTGCGAAAGATCGTGCGGTGGATGCTCACCTGGCTTCGCAGCCGCGGCTTCAATTGCGCAACGCGATACCAGGACGAACTGAAATAGCTCCCGTCCATGGTCAGCCCGCCCAGCGCCAGAGGGTCAGGCGCAGCCAGTCGATCATCTTCTGGGTGTAGACGAAGAACAGCAGCCGTTCATCCACATGGGTCTTGCTGACGCCCTCCATGCCAGGACGCAGCCGCTCGAGGGACCCGGCGAGCGAAGCCTCGACCATGAACGAGTTGCGGCCGTTGCCCTGTCGCGAGACAGAGGTGATCTGTTCGATCTTGTATGGCAGCGGCTCCCTCGGCAACGCGCTGACCCGCAACTGGCCGGTCTGGCCGATCTTGATGTCATCGATGTCGCTTTCGTCGACTTCCAGGACAACGCGGTAAGAATCGAGTGGCGCGATGTGAAACAATTCCTGGCCACGCTCGACCGCCGCGCCGACCGATTGCGACAGATCGCCGGCGACGATGAATCCGTCAAACGGCGCCACCAGTCGGGTGCGCCGCAGTTGTTCGTCGATCAGCGACAGCTGCGCGTCCGCCTGCTTGATCTGGGCCTCGATGATCTGGCTTTCGGCGCGCTCGCCACGCGCCAGAGCGCGGTCGAATTCCGTCTCCTTCTGAGCCTTGGTGGTGACCAGCCGCAGCCGTTCGAAATTCAGATCCTGATCATCGAGTTGCGCCAGCACCTGATCCTTGCGCACCGTTTCGCCTGCCTTGGCGAATTCAGCCAGAACATAGCCGCTGAACGGGGCAACGATGGTTCGCTGCACCGAACCGCGAATGACCGCGGGCGCCGTTACCGCATAGGGTGAGGTGGCGACGCTCAGATAGGCCGCTATCGCCACCGCGGCCAGCGTCGCAATCTTGCGCCCGATGAAGCGCGGGCCAAGCAGCCTCTTGATCTGGATCCAGCCCGCTTCGATCGCCTTGGTGAAGATCGTCCGGTCGTTACCGCGTTTTTCCTCGAGCACCGGTCCGACCACGGCCGCGACTGCATCGCAAAGGTAGATCGTCTCCTGGTCAAAGCTCGCGTCGGCGGGCCGCAGGAAGGTAAGCGCGCCCGTCATCGTGCCGTTGCTCTGCAGCGGCACGGTCAGGGCGGCGCCATTCTTGTACTGGCGCGTCAAGGCTTCGTGCGCGATGCTGACCCGATATTCCTGACCCTGGCGCGGTGGCGCGACGACCACGGCCCGCTGGTCGATTGCCTCGTCCATCGCCGCCGCGATGTCGCGCATGAAGCTGACCTTGCCGTCGAATGCCGCCGAATGCGACACCGCCGCAACGCGCGTCCAGCGCCGGCGCATCACGCCGACGGCGACCGGGTCACAGTTCAGCCGCATGGCGAGTTCGGTGACGAGGGCGGTGCAAGCGCCCTTGTACCGCTTCTTCTCGATCACTGCCGCCAACATATCGAACGCAAAGCGGCTGCGCTGCGCCGCCTGTTCGCTCTGATCGCTCATGCCGCGGCGCAGATGCACCTCCACCCAGCCACAGGCCCACTGGATCTTACGCATGATGTCGGTGAAGGCAGCGTCGTTTCGCTTCACCGCAACGGCACAGGCTCCGAACAGATGCCCGTCGATGAGGATGGGTGACGCGATGATTTGTGTGTTGTCCGTCGGACCCGATACACTGACGCCCTGACGCTTTCCCGTGGCCATTTCGGTGGCGGCGAGAAGTCCGCCGACCGGCGACTGTGAGTTCGGCCATGCGGCGGCCAGCACATAAGGCCCGGTATCGGCTTCCCCGAGCACCAGGGCTGCTGCCGAGGCATCGGCAATCTGGCGGCACAGGAGGCCCAGCCACGCGCCAATGAACTCATCCGATGTCCCGGCAGTGCGGAAGCGTGTCCACAGCGCCTGGTCCAGAACGCTGTAGCTGACGATGCCGGCATCATCCAGCATCCTGTGGGTATCACTTTCAAGGATGCTATCGGCCATGGACAGCCGTTTCGAGGCGGCGCGCGCAGTTCGCGAGATGTGTGAACTGCGCCGCCATCATTGTCTCATCGCACTCCAAACAGACTGGACAGGCGCGACAGCAGTCCCTTGCGGTTGCTCCATTCGGCGAGACCGTTGAGGTCGTCCGAAGTTGCGTCGCCATCGTCCTGATCCGCATCGGGCGCTGCATCGTGCGGACGGTCCTGCTGCCGACCCTGTGCGGCAACAAAGGTTCCGCTGGCTTCGTCGAACACCCAGTTGAGCTGGCCGCTTGCCTGCAAGCCAGAAGTAGCCCCGGTCAGCACGATGTCGTCGGTCTTGGCGCTTGTATCGGCTTCTGACTTGGAATGTGCCGCCGCCGTGCCGCCGGAAGCTCTTGCGCTCGATATCGTCGTGGCTTCGCCAATCGGTTCAGCCCGGGCAATGCCTGCGCTCTGGAGCAATCCATGCTCCTGCGCGCCGACAAAGACGCCCAGGCCATCATGGAAGAGCTGCGTTTCAGTCAGCGGACCGGCAGATCCGGCCTCCGGCAGCCGGCGCTCGCCGGCGGCCAACTCAGCCGACATCACGCCCGCGTCGCCCTCATCGTGATCCAAGCCCGCCTGATGGCCGATCTCGTGGATCAGCACCGACAGAAGGTCCATCCGTCCATCGGCGGCGCCGCCCGGCAACGCCGTCAGGTGCCCGGAGGCATCGAGCTGGAACTCGCTGCTGTCGAGAGGTGACAGGTCGACGAACCAGCCCTGTCCGGCCGCATTGCGGTCGATCATCACCGCGCCGAACACCGACTGTGCCAGCGCCGAGCCAGGCAGATCGGTGATCTGGACATCCAGGTTCGACAGCTTGGCAAGTTGTGTCGCGTCGAGTTGGCCGCTTCCCGACCAGATCGCCACCGCCTGCGCCAACATCGCCTTGGCCTGATCGATGCCGACCGCCGTTGCCGTGTCCGCGGCCTGGCCGAGCGAAGCAAGCGCCAACTGATTGGAGCTGGTGCTGAACGCCGACGCATTGGTGCGGATCTGCAGCCGGTCGAAAGACGCACCTGCATTGCCTGTCACCAGACCGAACTCGCCATCGGCAATTGCTGCATTGAAGCCATAACTGCCGACGAATGCGCCGTTGACGGTGATCGAGAGGGCTGCGCCTCGTATGGTCAACTGGACGTCATAGTCCGTCGTTGAACTGAGCGTGCGCGCGAAGCTCTGATCGATCACCGTGCCGCCCTTCGACGTCACGTGTCCGACCAAAACCTTCTGGCCAACCACATCCAGGGTGACGAACTTGTAGTCGTTGGCGCCGTAGTAGTCGAAGACGATGCCAGCGGTCCCGGCGGTCTTCAACTTCGCCGTCAGTTCCAGATAGGCGTCCGCCCCGATCGCCGGGCCGACATCCAGCAGATTGGTGCCAGCGCTGGCCGCCGCATTCAGCCTGCCGCCCGAGAGCGTCCAGCCTTGAGCCGCAGTCTTCGACATCGGATAGGTCGGCGGCCCGTTGAACTCGGCTGCGTAGTCGAGCGTGATCTGTGGTGGCAAGACCTGGACACGGAAGTTGTCCACCGTACCCTTCGAGCCGCTGTTGCCGACACCGACGAGGCCCTTGTTCAGCGCCACCGGCTGGCCATCGACGATGCGCGGCGCGAAGGTGTAACTGAACCAATTCACGCCGGCGACGGTCAAACTCACGTTCGTGCCGTTGACTGCGAGCAGGACATCGTAAGCCTGGTTCGCTTTGAGCTGCACCGGCTTGTTGGACTTGACCAATTGATGCCAGCCGCTGGCGTCGCGATAGCCCATCTCGATCTGGTCGTTCGAGATATTGATGCCGGCATATTTGAAATCGGTCGGCGAATAATAGTCGAAGATGATGTAGGAGTTGGCCTTCCAGCCGCCGGTCGGCTTGTCGGCCGTCAAGGTCGCCGCGAGCTCGTAGTAGATCGGCGTATAGGCGTCGAGATAGAGAACCGCGGCTGCCTGATCCCAGGTGCTTGCCGACTGAACGGTGAGCTTGCCGCTGGTGACGGCGAAATTGCCCTCATCGACCGCCACGACCTTGGCATTGCCGTCGTTGAAGTCAGCCGTGCGCAGCACGTCTCGCTTACCGCCCGGAATGTTGCCAGCCTGGGGATCCGTCGGACCGCCGGTCTGATCCTGCCAGAAGCCATGATCCTTCTGGGTGATCAGGCCGATTTCACCTTCCACGCCGCCCATGAACATATGGACGTGGCTGTACTTGTCGTCTCCATTGATGCTGCCAGTGTCAGCGGTGCGGGTGATGTCGACACCGTCGCTGAATGCCTGCGCATAGAGGAAGTCGAACAGTTGCGGCGGCACCTGCCGGCTTACCGTCGCGATACCGAACGGTGCGAACGGCACCAGGTAGCTGTTGTACTCCCCGACCCAATCGATCAGGCGGTCGCCACCGGTGTTGCCGATCAGGATGTCGAGCCCGGCCCCACCGAAAACGCGGTCCTCATACATTGGGTGCGTCTCTGGCTGGTCGTTCAGCCAGTTGTTGGTCGAGAGCACATCGTCGGCATTCATGAGGTCGTTGCCCCAGCCGCCATAGATGTGGTCGCGGCCAGTGCCACCAACGATCCAGTCATTGCCCAGGTCACCGAAGACCGCATCGTTGCCGTCGGTGTTGCGCTGCGCAAACGCCGTCGGCGTGCCGTTCGGCGCAAAAGCGATCGCACCGTTGACCAGCGGTCCTTCATTGTCGACGAGGTTGAGGAAATACTGGCGCGTGATGGGCGCCGCACCGGTCTTCCATACCGAACCATCGGCGTTGAACATGATTGTCCGGCGCGGATCGTACTCGTCATAAAGGAAGAACTCGCCGAGCCGGCTCTGCACAGGCTTCGGCGCATTCCACGGATCGCTGTCGGGACCAAACCTCAGCACGTCGCCAGGGTTCCATGGCCGCGAGAAGTCGGTGCGCACGATGCCCACGACATTGCCCGCTGCATCGAAGCGCTGCGTATAGGAATCTGGCAGAGCTTCCCCGCCGCCGACCGCATCGTCGCCGGAACCGCCATGGATGAAGTCGTCACCCAGGCCGCCGAAAATGATATCGTCCACGACATTGGCGTCAAACAGCGGATTGTCGCCGCCCTGTGCGTTCGGCGTCAGATTGTAAGGGGTCAGGTCGACCGCCTTCTTCATCTTGCCACCGACATTGATCGTCTCGGTCTGCACCTGTCCCGGAGTGGAGATGAACTCGTTGAGCACATCGCCCTGGCTGGTGCGCGTATCCGGATCGGTCGCCAGCAATGGCAGCACGCCGAACAGGCTTTCGCCGTAGGTCGCGCTGTTGCGGCTGGTGAAGATGCGGCCGTCGTCACCCAGGATGCCGTCCTCACCGGTACCACCGGAGATCCAATCATTGCCCCAGCCGCCGATCAGATCGTCGTTCTCGGCATCGCCGAAGATCCGGTCATGGCCGCCGCCGCCATAGGCGGTGTCGTCACCGGTTTCGCCATGGAACTCATCATGGCCGCCGATGTCCTGCTTGGCCCATAGGCCGAACTCGTTGCGATAGGCAGGATTGTTCGGGTTGGTTTTGGAGAACAGGTCCGGACGGAAGTCCGGGCCGCCCGGCGTGTAGTCGAGCAGATGGATGCCACGCACGACGAGGCGTTCGCCACCAGCGCGCGCCGGGTCATTCACGTCGTAGTTGAACTGCACATAGAGCTGTTGCCCGGCTGCGCCGGTCGGATTGATGTCGGTGTGATTGACGCCGACGATCCGCACGATGTTGCCGTTGTCGCCGATCATCGAGTCGGCATCGCGGGCAAAACGCGAATTGGCCAGCGTGCCGTCATTCGGCAGATTATCGTCATTGCGATCAATCTCGATGCCGGCGCCGCCGAAAATATAGTCGTCTCCGTCAGGCCGCATATTCGGATCGATGAGGCTGAAGAAGGACGAGGAACCGCCGATCAGATCATCCTGGCCGAGACCGCCGAATATCTGGTCGTCGCCGCCACCGCCTTCGATATAGTCCTGGCCGTCGGTCGCCGCCGTGAAGGAGGCGATCACCGTCAGCGGACCGATCGGATCGGTGACGCCGGCGGATGTGCGCGATGCGCCGACATGCGAGGTACCGGCAAAGGCAAGCTCGATGCCGCCGTCGCCCTGCACCACGTCATGGCCGAGCTGACCTAACAGTTCGTCATTGCCTTCGCTGCCGGCGATATAGTCGTTGCCGAAGCTGCCGACGCCGGCCGCGCCCTCGTCGAAGGCAAAGGTGTGCAGCGCCGCGTAGTCGACCGAATACTCGCTCCACCACGGAGCCCCGTCCGGATCGCGATACCGCCGCGCGATGCTGTCGACCAGCAGCAGGCCGCTGTTGTCGGCATTGACTGTGCCGAGGCCGGCCGGCATCGGCCGGTCGGTACGGCTGTACATCAATGTTCCGGCCAGCGTCTGGAAGCGCAGACTGAACGTGTCATTGTACAGATTGCCGTGAGCGCCGCCCTGGCGCGACAGGTAGACGTTGTCGCCGAAGACGCGATCGTCCTGCTGGTCACCATCGAGCAGATCATGCCCGGCGCCGCCGACGATGACGTCGCGGTCGAGGCCGCCGAACACCACGTCGTCGCCGCCATTTTGCAGTTCGGCCGATTTGATGCCGGTGACCAACGCCAGCTCGGTCGTCTGGATGCGCTGCTTCAAGGCTGACGGGAAGTTCGGATCGTCGACGAACATTTCGATCACGCCGTGATCGGCGAAGATGATGTCGTCGAAGTCGCCGAGCAGGCCGGCAGCCGCGACCGAACTCGGCCCATAGCCGAGATGCGAAGCGCCATCGCCGAAGATCACGTCGTCGCCCGCATTCATCAGGTCGCGAACCGACGACTTGACCGGCTTGATCGTCGTGCCGTTGGTGTCGGCATTCGGATCGGCCGAAGGCAACGGACTGTTGTCGACCGTGTCGATGAACAGCTGGCGCGTGAAGATATTCACGTTGACGCCGCTATCGCCATAGATGTGGTCGGCGCCGCGATTGCCGATGATCAGGTCGTCGCCGGAACCGCCGGCGAGATGATCGCCAGCCTGGCTGCCGTAGATCGTGTCGTTGCCCGCGCCGCCATAGATCGTCAGACCGACGCTCGGCAGGTTTGCCGACAGCGTGCCGGCGAACAAGGCGCTGGCGTCGATGATGTCGTTGCCGGCTAGCTTGTAGGGATTGGCGAGCGGGAACACCCACTCGTCATCCTCGTTCTCGCCGTCCTGCAGTTGCGGGAACGGATCGAACGGCTTCTCGCCGAATTCCATACCCAAGACATTGTGCGCCTGGCCGGAATACCAGATTCCGTCCTGGCTGGTGTCGCCATAGATGACCAGTGGCGAGTTCGGCCCGGCGCCGCCGGTGACGATAATATGGTCGCCACCGACACGCCTGCCACCGTCCAGCGTTATATCGACACCGGAGACGGTCATCGCAACACCGGCTTTCGGCGTCAGCGCAACGCTCTGCAGCGTTATCACGCTCGCAGTGAGCGCCTGGATGGTGAACGTGCCGGCAAATCCGCTCAGCTGCACCTTCTGGCCCACATAGAAGCCATCCGCCAGCCAGCTGCCGACACTGCGTGTCAGGCTGTTGGTGGTGATGTTGACGGTCGCCGTGCCGGTGATGGCGCGCGGCTCCGCGACGTGCAGTGAACGCTCGGCATAGCTGTTGAACGTGTTGAGCGCGAGCACCGTGCCGGCTGGCTGGCCGGCGCGTGTGTTCGGTGCGCTGAGCACCAGCTTGCTGCCGTCACCCCATGTCAGCGCGGAGTTGCTCGGCGCCGGCAGGGTCGCATCGGCGATCGCCAGAATGGTGCGCGTGTAGGTTTCGCCCGCAAGCTGGATTACCTGGCCAACCTGATAGCGGTCCTCCGACCAGTCGCGGCCGTCCTGACGGGTGACGATGATCTGTCCACCGGTTCCGGCGGCGATGTTCATCGGGCCGGTGCTTTCCAGATACATGTTGCCGCCGCCATGAACGAGCGTCAGCGCGCCATGCTGGCCTTGCACGTAGAAGCTCTTCACCGCGCTGTTTTGCGTCGCGAGCGGCGCGCCCTCGAGCGTCAGCGAGTAGCCGTCTTCCGATATCTCGATGATGCGGAAGTTACGCTTGCCGCTGGCATCGACCATCGTCACCAGATGTCCGGCGAGGTAGCCTTCAGCGGCCCATTTGACGTTGTCGTGGCGCGTGACGATGCCGCCGGTATAAGTTGGGTCGACATCGACTTCGGCCACCACGGTCTGCAGCACGGCGTTGGTCACGGGGTTGATGCGATTGATGGTGCGCGGTGCTTCCGAGACCGGCGCGAGTTGTCCGCCGATGACGCGCATGACCGCGCCGGCGATCGCCACGATCTGATACTCGCCCTGCGCAAAGTCTTCGGCGATCGAGATGAAGTCCCCGACCGCAAAGCCGGCCCAGTTGCCGCCGTCGGTGCGCGTGATAATGCCGCCCGCCGTCGTCGTGGCCACATCCACCGACTTGTTGAGCGTGATCACATCCTTATCGAAGGCGGTGATGGTGTGCGGCCCGTCCGCCACGCTGGCCAGCGTCGGTCCGCTCAGAACCAGGATCGAGTTGTCATTCGGATCCGCGCCTTCGGCCGGATTGGCCGGATTGATCAGCGCATCATTGATGGCGACGATCGTCCAGACGCCCGGCAGGTTGTCGATCTTCACCGTTTGGCCGACGAGGAAGCCCATCGCTTTCCAGTCGAATCCGGTGCGCACGATGGTGCCGCCGTTGACGCCGGATGGCGTTATGTCGAACGTGCTCGTCACCTGCACCGGCGGCGCAGGATTGAGCGTGCCCTCGATGACGAGCTTGTCGTTGCCTTCACCGAGCATCAGATTGACCACCTCGATGGTGCTCTTGGTGCTGTCGGTGCCGAAATCGCCGTTCTGGTCGACGCTGATGCGTCCGAAGCTGATGCCACCCGGGAAGAAGCCGGATTCACCGAAAGTCGGATCGCCGGTCACACCGAGCCCCAGGCTTAGATTGTCAGCCATGTTGAAGCCGGTGAGCGTCGTCGCCGTCATCACGCCGCCGACATCTTCCTTGCTGGTGTCGTTGAAGATGTTCAGCACGTCGATCTGTTGCGATTCCGGCGGCTGCTGGCCGATCG
>NZ_RZPQ01000200.1:0-8321 GCF_003999135.1 Mesorhizobium sp. M7A.F.Ca.CA.004.06.1.1
GCATTGAGCTCGGTCTGGCGGCGCATGCGCTTGTCGAGCAGCACGGCGATCGAACAGCTCTTGGCGCCCCGCGACAACATCAGCTCGCGGGTAAAGCTCAGCGTCTTCCCCGATTCGAGAATGTCGTCGATCAGCAGCACGTCGCGGCCGGCGACCTCATTGTCGATGTCGCGCAGCACCCTCACCTCGCCGCTGCTGGTGCCGGCGCCATAGCTGGAGATGAAGATGAATTCGACCTCCGGCGACAGGCCGACATCGTGCATGGCCCGGATAAGATCGGCGGCGAAGATAAACGAGCCCTTCAGCACCGAGATCACCAGCAGATCGTGATAGTCGTGTCCGGCAATCTCCTTGGCGAGCTCGAGATTGCGCCGCGCGATCGCCGATGCTGAAAACAGAACCTCGATGTCCTTGCCGCGTACGATGGGCATTGATGGTCTTCCCCGGTGATCGCCTATTCGGCGAAAGTGACCGACACGGTCTTCACACCGTTTCTAGGCACGTCGAGCCGGCTGGCAAAGCCGAATCTTTCGCCAGACGCCAGCGAACGGCCGGATGTCCCCAACGTATAGCGGGTAGTCTGCCCGTCATTGCCGGTCACCCGGATTTCGAGCGGCGGCAACTCCGTCGGTTTCGCACCATCATTGACGGCCTCACCATCGACGAACAGTGCGGCGTTCGGCCCGGTAGCGTCGACGCGTGACGTGACGCCCGAAATGCTGAGCGCCGACGCCTGCGCGCTGGACAGGAACGGCGCCTGGCGCACCAGCGCGTGCCCGCCGGAGACCCAGAACGCGGCCAAGGCAGCGCCGATACCAGCGACCCAGAAGATCGGCCCGCCGCGCGAGGCTGGTAGCCGCTCCGGCGGGGCCTCGGGCTTGCGCAGCATGTCCATGCCCGCGACGGGTGGCATGACGATCGCGCGCGGCAGCGGCGAAACGCTCTCCACGGCAGGCGCAAGGCGCGGCATCACCACGTAGTCGGCATCGACGATGTCGGCGGCCGAACCACGCATGAACCGGTCCGCTGCGGCAATTGCCGCCGGATCGGTCATGATTTCGCCGGAAACCGGGCGCGCGGTTCGATCGTCAGCCATCATGGCCCCAGCATTGCAGCACGTGTTCGCTTTTCGTTTCTTTTGCGTAAACACAAATGGTTAACGCTTCCCCACCGGAGCCCTCGTGACGAGCCGAAAGAGCCCAGAAATTAACCGCCGGTTAACCATGCCGGCCGATGGTCTTTACCCAGAACAGGCCGGCTCGCCGCCGTGCCGAAATTCAGGTCGTCGAAATTGATTCGTTTCGAAAATGTCGGCCTCCGCTATGGCATGGGTCCGGAAATCCTCCGCGACATCTCCCTGCACATCCCGGAGCGCTCCTTCCAGTTCCTCAGCGGGCCTTCGGGCGCCGGCAAGACGACCTTGCTGCGCCTGCTGTTCATGTCGCTGAAGCCGACGCGCGGGCTGATCACCATCTTTGGCAAGGACCGTTCGCGCATCTCGCGCACCGAATTGCCGCATCTGCGCCGCCGCATCGGCGTGGTGTTCCAGGATTTTCGCCTGCTCGACCACATGACCACCTACGAGAACGTCGCGCTGCCGCTGCGCGTGCGCGGGCGCGAGGAGGCGAGCTACCGCACCGATGTCACCGAACTGTTGAAGTGGGTCGGGCTGGGCGAGCGCATGCACGTGCTGCCGCCGGTTCTGTCCGGCGGCGAGAAGCAGCGCGCGGCGATCGCGCGGGCGCTGATCGAGCAGCCGGAAATCCTGCTCGCCGACGAACCGACCGGCAATGTCGATCCGCCTCTGGCGCGACGCCTGCTGCGGCTGTTCATCGAGCTCAACCGGCTCGGCACCGCGGTGGTGATCGCCACCCACGACCTTGGCCTGATGGAACAGGTCGACGCGCGCCGCATGATCCTGGCCGGCGGAAGGCTGGACATCTATGACTGAACTGTCCGCCGAACATTTTGTGGAACGGGAGCAGGACGCCGAGGCGACCGAGGCAAAGCCCCGCGCCCAGCGCAGGATGGCGCCGATCGTGCCGGCGCAGAACATCGCTGGCCGGGCACTGGTCCTGGTGATCGCCATCATGACCTTCCTGTCCTGCCTGACTTTCGGCGCAGTGACGCTGGTGCGCGACACAGCGTCCGTCTGGGAGAACCAGATTTCGCGCGAGGCGACCATCCAGATCAAGCCGGTCGACGGCCTCGACATGGAAGCAGCCCTTACCCAGGCCTCCCAGATCGCCGGGGAATTCCCTGGCGTCAAGACGACCCGGATCATCGACCGCGAGGCGACCGCGAGGCTCCTTGAGCCCTGGCTGGGCTCGGGGCTCAACATCGATGAATTACCCGTGCCGCGCCTGATCATCGTCACCATCGACGAGAACAGCCCGCCCGATTTCGCTGCCATGCGCGCCGCGATCACGCCGAAACTGCCGAGCGCATCGCTCGATGATCACCGCACCTGGGTCGACCGGCTGGTAGCGATGGCCCGCACCACGGTGACCATCGGCATTGCCGTGCTGGCATTGATGCTGTCGGCGACCGTGCTGACCGTGGTGTTCGCGACGCGCGGCGCCATGGCCGGCAACGGTCACATCATCGAAGTGCTGCATTTCGTCGGCGCCGAAGCACGCTTCATCGCGCGCGAATTCCGCCGGCATTTCCTGGTCACCGGCATGAAGGGAGCGGCGGCCGGCGGTGCCGCGGCAGTGCTCGTCTTCATCGTCTTTTCCTGGTGGTCGTCGCGCAATATGGCGACGCCGCAGGCCGACCAGGCGACCGCCCTGTTCGGCAATTTCGCCATCGGTTCGGCAGGCTATCTCGGTGTCGTGTTGATGGTGCTGGTGATCGGCGGACTGACGGCTGCCACGTCCCACGCCACCGTCGTTGCCTATCTCAGCGACATCGATGTCCGCCAGCCGGATGCAGGCTAATTCATGTCGCCCAAAAGTGGAACCGGTTTTGGGACAACGACATAGATAGGACAGGGTGATCACGGATGGAGAATTCACGTAACGCAAAGTGCGTCTTTTACCTACCCAAAGCCGCATTTCAGGATTAACCATATGGCGATGGACGCGCGGGATTCGACCGGTACGGCTGGGCAGATGCCAGTGGTGGTTGCCCGTTCGCATGGCCGCTCCACTGTGAGCCGTCTAAGAGCCGCGTTGCGCCTGTCCGCTCTCTCTGTCCTCATCCTCGCAACATTGTTTGCCGGCGGCTTCGGCTGGTTCGCCAATAAGGTCAGTCACCTGACCACGCCTGCCAATCCGGCCAAGGCGGACGCGATCATCGTGCTGACCGGCGGCCAGTCCCGCCTCGATGCGGCGATGGATCTGCTGGCGTCCGGCAAGGGCGAGCGGCTGCTGATCAGCGGCGTCCATCCTTCGGCCAGCCGCCGCCAGTTGCAGGCGGCGACCGGCGGCGACAAGAAACTGTTCTCCTGCTGCGTCGACATCGACCGCGCCGCGCTCGATACGATCGGCAATGCGGAGGAAAGCGCCAAATGGGTCGAGAGCCACGCCTATGGCACGGTGATCCTTGTCACCAACAATTATCATATGCCCCGCAGCCTGCTGGAAATGGGCAGGCTGCTGCATGGCGCCAAGCTCGAGCCCTATCCGGTGGTCAATTCCAACCTCGACAATGGCGGCTGGCTGACCAAGCCGCGGGCATTGCGCGTGCTGTTCACCGAATACAACAAGTATTTGCTGGCGCTGGCGCGCGGCATCGTGCCGGTCAAGCCGACGCCCAACGGCATCGCACTGGCCGAAACCGCAGCCGGCGGCTGATCATTCCCCTGCGGCCGTGCCCGAATTTCCCCTGAGCCGTGCGATCTCCTGCTCAAGACGTTCGATACGCTTGTCCCGCTCGCCGAGTGCCGCCGCCACGTCGGCTGCCTCGAACCGTTGCGGGATGTGCTGCGGGCAATTGGCATCCCAGGCCGAGACCGTGAACAGGATGACCTGCTCGGGGCGCGCTCTGTAGTCTTGCGGCATCAGTTTCGCCATCAGCTCGGCGTCACTCTCGACGACCCGCGCCGTGCCCCAGATCTTGATGCGCTGGCGGTGCATATAGTCGATCAGGAACAGGAACGCCCTTGGATTGTCGGCCAGATTGCCCTGCGTGATGAACTGCCGGTTGCCGGAAAAATCCGCGAAGCCGATCGTATGTTCATCCAGCACCTTGAGGAAGCCGGCCGGCCCGCCGCGATGCTGGACATAGGGCTGCCCCTCGCCATTGGCGGTCGACAGAAAGACGCTGGTCTGCATTTCGATGAAGGCGGCAAGGTCCGGGGTGATGCCGGCCTGCCAGCCGCCACGCTCCTCGACGCGGGCATAGGACTGACGTGAGCCCTTGCGGGTCTGGATTGCCTTGACGGTCGGCGTGAAGGCGACGTCGCTGGTGAAAGCATGCGCGTTCATCGAAAGCCTCCTTGCGGCAAGATGCTAAAGTCCGAGCTCCGACAGTGTCGGGTGGTCGTCCGGCCGCCGGCCGAGCGGCCAGTGATACTTACGATCGGACTCGCCGATCGGCAGGTCGTTGATGCTGGCGATGCGCAGGCGCATCAGCCCGTGTTCATCGAATTCCCAGTTCTCGTTGCCGTAGCTGCGGAACCATGAACCGCTGTCGTCGCGCCATTCGTAAGCGAAACGCACGGCGATGCGGTTGCCGTGGAAGGCCCAGACCTCCTTGATCAGCCGGTAGTCGAGCTCGCGACTCCATTTGCGCGTCAGGAAGGCCTGGATGGCGTCGCGGCCTTGCAGGAATTCGGCGCGGTTGCGCCAGCGGCTGTCCTTGGTATAGGCGAGCGCAACCCGCGCCGGATCGCGTGAATTCCAGGCATCCTCGGCCATGCGCGCCTTCTGTGCTGATGTCTCGGCGGTAAACGGCGGCAGCGGCGGTCGGGCTTCGGACATGGCAACTCCTTTGTGGGCCATGCTGCGGGCAGGCCGACAGACACAATATAGAGCCTTCCATCATTCAAATGGAGATGACATATTCGTAACCTGTCCTTCCATTTTCCGGAAGAAGCTATGGATCGTCTCGAAGCCATGTCGCTCTTTGTCGCCGCGGTGGAGGCCGGCAGCCTTTCCGCGGCCAGCCGCCGTTTCGGCATTCCGCTGGCGACGGTCAGCCGCAAGATTTCCGATCTCGAGCGCCATCTGAACACACGTCTCCTGAATCGCTCGACGCGACGGCTGACACCGACCGATGCCGGCCAGGCCTATCTTGCCGCCTGCCGCCGCATCCTGGACGAGGTCGGCGAGGCCGAACGCACGGCAGCCGGCGAATACAGCGCGCCGACCGGCGAATTGGCCATCACCGCGCCGGTCGTCTTTGGCCGCCTGCACGTGCTGCCGGTCGTCACCGGCTTTCTCGCCGCCTATCCAGACGTGGACATCCGCCTGACATTGGCCGACCGCATAACCCAGCTGGTCGAGGACCATTTCGATCTCGCCATCCGCATCGGCCAGTTGCCCGATTCGAGCCTGGTCGCCATCGGCGTCGGCGCGATCCGCCGCGTCGTCTGCGCCAGCCCGGCCTATCTTGCCGAACACGGCACGCCGACCACCCCGGAGGATCTGGAAACACACGATTGCATCACCTTCGAGGGACTTGCCTCCGCCGCCAGTTGGAGCTTCACCAAGGGCAAGGCCGAAATCCCGGTTCGGGTCCGCTCGCGGCTTCAGGTCAACACCGCCGAAGCGGCCATCGATGCGGCGATTGCCGGCGTCGGGCTGACACGCGTGCTTTCCTACCAGATCGAAGCCGCGCTGCGGTCCGGCACGCTGCGCATCCTGCTGCAGGAGTTTGAGCCAAAGCCATGGCCGGTAAGCCTGGTGCATGCGGGCCACGGCCTGCTGCCGGTCAAGCTGCGCGCATTCCTCGATTTTGCCGCCCCGCGCCTGAAGGAGCGGCTGGCGCGGCTGATGTAGCGGAACCAGGCCAACCCCCATTGGCGACCGTTCTTCGTTGCCAGCCAAAGCGCCCTGCGGCCATTTCCTTTTTTCCCGCGCTTGGTGTAACCAACGCTCACCTCCTCACCGGGCTCCCCCCAAATGCTCTACATCAGATCGCTGACGTTCAATTTCGTCTTTTACGTCAACCTGATCGTCCAGATGATCCTCTGGACCCCATACTATTTCCTGTCGCCCCGGCACCGCGCCTGGTTCGTGCCGAAATTTTGGTCGCGCACCTCGATGTGGCTTTACGACAAGATCGCCGGAACGAAGAGCGAGATCACCGGCCGGGAAAACCTGCCCGAAGGCTCCTTCATCCTGGCCCCCAAACACCAGTCGTTCTGGGATGCGATCGCCTTCTTTCCCTATCTTCACGACCCGCTCTACATCCTGAAGCGCGAGCTCACCTGGATCCCGTTCTTCGGCTGGTACATCATGAAGATGCGCATGATTCCGGTTCATCGCGGCAGCCGTTCGAAAGCGCTGAAGGCCGTGGTCGCCGCGACCAAGGCGGAGATGGCGCGCAATCCTCGCCAGCTCATCATCTACCCCGAAGGGACAAGACGCGCGCCGGGCGACGAGCCGGCCTACAAATACGGCATCGTCGAAATCTATGCGCAACTTGGCATTCCGGTGGTGCCGGTTGCCCATGTCGCCGGTCTCTATTGGCCGCGTCGAAAATTTCTGCGCTACCCCGGCACCGTGAAGGCGCGCTTCCTGCCGCCGATCCCACCGGGACTGAGCAAGGACGAATTCATGGCCCGGCTGATCGGCGAGACCGAGGCTGCCTGCGACCAGTTCCTGATTGATGCCGCGCGCGGCCCAAACCCGCCTGCCTTGCCGCCGACAGCGGTGAAAAGACTGCAAGAGCTGGACAACGCCGCAAGAACCAAAGCCTGAACCGGAAGTCTCCTGCCGGCAGTTCTCAGCCGAAAACGGCCAGCGCGGTGGTCAACACCAGCGTCGCGGCAAAGACCAGGTTGACGATCCGCGAGGCCGCCGGCCGGCGCAGGAAGCGCGCGAATGCCACTCCCAAGACAAGCCACAGAGCATGGATGGCGACGATCATCAGCGCGAGAGCCATCAGCTTCAGCCATGGACCAAGCTCAGTGTTACCCTGTTTGGGCGAAGCACCGGCGAACACGGCGGCGATTGCCACATAGGCCTTCGGATTGGCGACCGCGAGAAGGAATCCAGCCAGCCATGTTGGACACGAAGCCTCCGCGCCGCGTGCTGCCATGGGCGGCGCCGTGGCGATCTTGAAGGCGAGATAGAGGATGTAGGCCGCCGAGGCGAAAGCCAGCAACGGCGCCAGCTTCGGCATCGAGGTAAGCACCGCCATGACCCCGGTCGCGACAACCAGAAGCACGGCGATCGTGCCCAGGATGATTCCCCAGGCATAGCCCAGCGAGTGGCGCAAACCGAAGGCGGCCCCAACGGCGGTAACGCTTATCGTTGCCGGACCCGGGCTGCCCATGATCACCAGGGCGGCAAGCACGAGCGCGAGAAGTTGCCCCCAAAAGTCCGGCTGCGAAAGAAGCGGCTCAGTCATCTCTCCTCTGTCCTGCCTTGCGCGAAGAGACGGTATGGCAGGACCAGAGTGGCGTCTTGGACGTTCGTGCGAGGCGTCGCGCCTGAAGCTTCAGCCGCTCGCTTTGTCGAGTTCGGCCATGTCGGCGGCGGTCAGTTTCAGCGACGCCGCCCTGATCAGGCTGTCCATCTGTTCAGGCTTGGTGGCGCTGGCGATCGGCGCGGTGACACCCGGCCGCGCAATCACCCAGGCAAGCGCGACTTCCGCCTGCTTGGCCGAATGCCTTGATGAAACCGCGTCGAGTGCCGCAAGGATGCGCATGCCGCGCGCATTGAGATAGTCTTTCACGCCACCGCCGCGCGGGCTTTGACCGAGATCGGCATCGCTGCGGTATTTGCCGCTGAGAAAACCCTTGGCCAGGCTGAAATAGGTGATGACGCCGATGTCCTCGGCCACGCACAGATCGCGCAACGGCCCATCGAAGGACGAGCGATCGTAGAGATTGTATTCCGGCTGCAGCACCTCGTAGCGCGACAGACTGCGCAAGCTCGCCACATCGAGTGCGGCACGCAACTGGCCGGCGTCGAGATTCGAACAGCCGGCATAGCGGATTTTGCCCTTGGCGAGCAGCTTCTCGTAGGCGCCAAGCGTTTCTTCATAGGGCGTTGCGGGGTCCGGCCAGTGCGACAGATAGAGATCGATGACTTCGGTCTGCAGCCGCTTCAGCGATGCGTCGACGGCCTTTTCGATGTATGCGGCGGACAGGTCCTTGTGCCCCTGCCCCATATCCGAACCGACCTTCGTGATCACCACGACCTTGT
>NZ_RZPQ01000201.1:0-8287 GCF_003999135.1 Mesorhizobium sp. M7A.F.Ca.CA.004.06.1.1
CACCTGGGAGATCGAGCCCGGCCGCGTCGAACTCGTCGCCTATTACGCCCCCAAGGCCGGCCAGAAGGCGATCTCGCGCGCCGACCTCGCCAGGACGATGAAGCGGCGGCTGCCCGACTACATGGTGCCCTCCTATCTGGAGGAACTGCCTGTTATCCCGATGACGGTTTCCAACAAGGTGGATTTGCGCCAGCTGCCGAAGCCGACAAGCGTGCGGCTTTCGGGCGATCGCGCCATGGTCGCGCCCGCCAATGACGACGAGCGTTTCCTCGCCGACGCACTGGCCGCGGTGCTGAAATTCGAAGAAGTGTCCGTCGAGGACAATTTCTTCGACGATCTCGGCGCCAACTCGCTGCTGATGGCGCATTTCTGCGCCCGCCTGCGCACCAGGAAGGAATGGGCGACGGCGTCGATGCGCGACATCTACCTCCACCCGACCGTGGCACGGCTCGCGCTCCACCTGGGCGTGGCGGACGAGATGACGACGGCCACCAACGAGCCCGTCCTCACCCGCCGGGCCTCGAATTTCGCCTACTGGACCTGCGGCGCCGCACAGCTGCTGTTCTACGCGCTCTACAGCTATGGCGCCTTGTGGGCGGTCAATGACGGCCTCAACTGGATGTATGACGCGCTCGACGATCCGCTGCAGCTCTACATCAGGTGCGTGGCGCTTTCGGCCGCCGTGTTCTTCGGCATGTCGGGCTTTGCCGTCATCGCCAAATGGGTGCTGGTCGGCCGCTGGAAGGCGGAGGCGTTTCCCATCTGGGGCGTGCGTTACTTCCGCTTCTGGGTGGTCAAGACATTGATCCGCACCGCGCCCGTCGTGCTGTTCCGCGGCAGCCCGCTCTACAGCATCTACCTGCAGCTTCTGGGCACCAAGCTCGGCAAGAACGCCGTCATCGAATCGAAATCCGTGCCCGTCTGCACGGATCTCATCTCGATCGGCGCCAACACCATCCTGCGCAAGGAATCCATGATCCTCGGCTTCCGGGCGCAGTCCGGCTATATCCACACCGGGCCGCTGACCATCGGCCGCGATGCCTTTGTCGGCGTCGGCTCGACGCTCGACATCGACACCCGGATCGGCGACGGCGCCCAGCTCGGCCATTCGTCCTCACTGCACCGCGGCCAAAGCATCCCCGACGGCGAACGCTGGCATGGCTCGCCGGCCGTGCCGACCACGGCCGACTATTGCAAGGTGCGCAATGTCGATCCGTCCAACATCAGGCGCTTCCTCTTCGAAGCGGTGCAGCTGATCGGGCTGTTTGCCATCGTCACCCCCTTGCCGCTTTTGTTCCACAGCTATTGGGAAAACGTCGGCGACGACTACCAGGAAACCATCGGCGTCGTCGCGATCGGCACCACGGTGACGCTGTTCGGCTACATGGCCGCATCCTTCCTGGCGGCGACGCTGGTGCCGCGCCTGGTCAGCCTGCTGTTGAAGCCAGGCCGCACCTACACGCTGTACGGCTTCCGCTACTGGCTGCAGACGGTCGCTGAATTCTCCAGCAATTCCCGCGTGCTCGGCCTGCTGGCCGGCGACAGCTCGGCCATCGTGCACTACATGAGAGCGATCGGCTGGAACCTCAACAAGGTGGTGCAGACCGGCTCCAATTTCGGCTCCAACCAGCAGCACGAAAACCCGCTTCTGTGCGAGATCGGCACCGAGACCATGGTGTCGGACGGGCTGTTCATGATCAACATGCACAAATCCGCCTCCGCCTTCCGGCTCGAGCCGACGAGGATCGGCGAGCGCAACTATCTCGGCAACAACATCTACTATCCGCCGGACGGGCGCACCGGCGACAACGTCCTGCTCGGCACCAAGGTGATGATCCCCATCGACGGGCCGCTGCGCGAGAATGTCGGGCTTCTGGGTTCGCCTGCCTTTGAAATCCCGCGCATGGTGAACCGCGACAAGGAACTCATCGCGGGCGTCGACGAAGACGACCGGCGCCGGCGCATCCCGCACAAGAACCGCCACAATCTGGTGACGATCCTGCTCTTCGTGGCAACGCAATGGGTCATGCTGTTCGTCACGCTGGCGATCTGGGACCGGGCGCTGAACTACTACACCGAATGGGCCGAGGTCGCGCTGTTCGTCGCCGTGCTCCTGACCTCGGCGATCACCATTCCGTTCTACATCTTCGTGGAGCGGGCGAGCCTTGGTTTCGGCCGGCTGAAGCCGCAGATGACGACGATCTACGACGTCGCCTTCTGGCGCCACGAGCGCCACTGGAAGCTGGCGGATTCGCCGATCGTGCGCCTGTTCGCCGGCACGCCGTTCCGGCCGATGATCCTGCGCATGCTGGGCGTCAAGGTTGGCAAACGGGTCTATGACGGCGGCAGCAACCTCACCGAACGCTCGCTGGTAGAGATCGGCGACGACGCCACCCTCAACGAGGGCTGCGTCATCCAGGCCCATTCGCTGGAGGAAGGCGCTTTCAAGTCCGACTTCATCCGCATCGGCAAGGGCTGCACGCTCGGACCTTCAGCCTTTGTCCACTACGGCGTCGTGATGGGCGAAGGCTCGGTGGTCGATGTCGACTCCTTCGTCATGAAGGGCGAAGAGCTGGAGCCCAACTCCATATGGAGGGGCAATCCGGCCAAGCTGCACCGCTTCGTCGAGCCGATCACCGACGATGGCTCCAAGGTATCGGCCAGGGCATCGGCTTGAAGAAGGGCATCGGCTTGAACACCGGAGACATCCGTCTCGTTGCCGTGACCGAGGCCAACCGTGCCCTGGTCACGGCCCTGGAACTGGCGCCGGAGCAGAGGGATTTCGTCGCCGGCAATGCGGACTCGCTGGAAGAAGCCGAAACCGACGCAGACGCGCGGCCACGCGTCGTCATGGCTGGGACCCGTGTCGTCGGTTTCCTGATGTACGAGGCGCCCGAGGATGACGACGAGGCGCGCATCTACCGCTTCATGATCGACCGCGCTTCTCAAGGCAAAGGTTACGGCAAGGCCGCGCTGCGCGAAGTGCTGGACGAAATCCAGGGGCTCGGCCACATCAGCCACGTCTCGATCTGCTACGAACCGGAGAACGATGCGGCGCGAAACCTCTATCGCAGCGCCGGTTTCGTCGAAGAAGGGCTCGACGAGGACGGCGAAATGATCGCCGATCTCGCTTTGCCGGCACGGACGCACGAGCCGTGACGCGGCTGCCCGAGGAAATCGCCTTGGCCGAAGCGATCGCCGCCATCGCACCATCGGGAGTCCGGATCGGATGTCGCATGATCCGCGACGGCGACGAGGCCCATCTGCTGCCCGGGGAAGCGCATTCCCTCCCCGCGCGCCAGCCCGGCATGCGGCGCGCCAGCGGCGCGGCCCGGTGGATCGCGCACGGACTGCTGGCGGAGCTTGGCGTCGGCGACGTCGCCATCCTGCGCACGCCAACCGGCGCGCCGGTCTGGCCCGACGGGATAACCGGTTCGCTCGCGCACGACGACGACATGGCCGTGGCGGCGGTTGCCCCGATTGGCGATATCGCCTCGCTCGGCATCGACGTCGAGCCCGCGCAGCCTCTCCCGGATGATACTTTGGCCCTCGTGACAACGCCCGCGGACCGCACGGACGCAGCCGACCGGCATCTTGCCGGCCGCATCCTCTTTGCCGCCAAGGAAGCCGTCTACAAGGCCGTCTATCCGCTCGATCGCGAGGTGCTGGGCTATGAGGACATCACCGTCGACCTGAACGCAGGCCAGGCGACGACGAAGACCGGCCGCAAGGCCAGGCTCGTTTACTGCGCTGCCCCGCGCGTGGTGGTGCTGGCGTTTGTCGATGGAGATGGGGTTTGAGGTCGGCGCGCTTATTCTGCTGCGCTACGGCGTCATGAGTTCCTAGCCGAACGCGGCAATCGTTGACGTTGGCGCTGCCCCTCACTGTCCTGCCGGACATCTCTCCCCGTATAGTGACGGGGAGAGAGGGGCTGGCCGCGACGCCGGCATTCTTCCCGCAACGCTGGAGATTGGCGAAATCGCCGATGACAGCACCCCTCTCCCCGTCACTATACGGGGAGAGGATGCCGGCAGGCAGGTGAGGGGCGGCGCAGACGCTGGCCATTACGAACGGTCGCTGTGACGCTGTAGGATTATCCGGGTGGATCCTGGCGTCACGAGCCTGGAATCTTCGAAGACTGTTCCTCTTGCGCGCCAACGATCTCCCTATATTCCCGCACTTCGCCATCGAGCCCGCGCAGCCGCCAGCTCTCCCCCTGCCTGCCCTCGACATGACAGGGCCCGATCGGCACCTTGCCGCCGCCTTCCGGCAGGTCGAGCACATAGACGGGGTTGCAGATGCCCGACAGCCGCGCCCGCAGCGCTTCGGTCAGCGCCTGTCCCTGCGCGATCGTCGTGCGCCGGTGCGCCATGCCGCGCGCGAGGTCGCCATGGTGCAGGTAATAGGGTTTGACGCCGAGGCGGTACATCAGCTCGCGGCAGAGCTCCTCCAGCGCCTCGATGCTGTCGTTGACGCCTTTGAGCAGAACGCTCTGGTTGAGCAGCACGAACCCGGCTCGCCGAAGCGTGCGGCAGGCCACCTCGGTAGCGCCGGTGATTTCACGCGCGTGATTGAAATGGGTGACGACGGTGACCATCAGCCGGCCCTGCAGCGTCGCGACGAGCCCTGATGTAATGCGCGACGGCAGCACCACCGGCACGCGCGTATGGATGCGCAGCAGCCGCACATGGGGGATCGCTTCGATGCGCGCGGAGATTTCGGCCAGTGCCTTGTCGGGCAGCGACAGCGGATCGCCGCCGGTCAGGATCACCTCACGGATTTCGGGATGCTCGGCGATATAGGCCAGCGCCGGCTCCAGCGCCTCGTGCGTATAGCCACGACCGATCGAGGTCAGCGATTCCTTGCGGAAGCAGAACCGGCAATAGACCGCGCATTGATAGGTCGGGAACAGCAGCACCCGGTCGGCATGACGGTGCGTCAATCGCGGCACCGGGCTGAAGTCATGATCGGCGATCGGATCGTCGAGCTCGCCCTCCGCTTCCTCAAGTTCCTGCGGAGACGGGATGACCTGCGCCCGGATCGGATCGGCCGGGTCGCTCCAGTCGATCAGGTCGAGATAGGCTTTGGGCGCGCGCACCTTGTGCTTCACCGCCGCGGCTTGGGCGGCCGCGCGCTCGGCTGGGGACAGCGGGAGGGACGCCAGATCGCGCACGTGGCGCACGCCGGCGCGGACGTCCGCCTGCCAGTCGGTGTCAGGGCCGACGGCGGGTGCATCGTGGAGGTTGGTGTCTGAAGTCATCAGGGTTCTCAGGACAGTTTCTGGCGGAGCTATCGGCCGGATGGCCAGGCGGGTCAACCTTCCGGGGTGGCCGCCGCCATCAAATCCACCGCCTGCAAATCCGTAGGTATTTAGCCAAAATGGCACTATTCTGCGCAGTCTGGGCTTCAGGGAAAAGGAATGGATTTCAGCACAGGCCATGGTTACCTGCTCATCGGCGGCCTCATCCTCGTCGGTACTGGGCTGCTCATCCTGTCGCTGATCGTCAATTTGCGCGTCGCCCACAGTGTGCGCGACGACGTGCGCCATCGCGAAAAGCTGCTGGAATACCACCGCAACATCTTCTCGCAGTTGGGCGTGATCCTGATCGGCATCGGCGTGTCCCTGTTCATCTTCTTTTTCCAGCAGAATTACCAAGACCAGCGCAGACGCGAAGCGGATCTTCAGCAGGTTCTGGCCAAGCTGGCGGCGCGCATCGCTCGCGGCGCTCCCCTCGTCGAGTCACTTGGCGAATTCGACGCGCTGCTGGATGACGGCGGGGCCTATATTAGTCCCGAACTTGGTGGAACCAACGCCGCCATCGGCGCGCAGGGAGCGGAGCTTGGCAAGCAGGTCCGCGAAATCCTGCTGGTTGAGCGCGACGTCGACATCCGGGACTTCGACATCCTCAACCTGTCGCGCGATTTCGAGTCGTCGTTCGTCGTCAACGAGCTCGATCCGACGCTATGGTTCGACATCGTGCGCGACGAGAGCGAGATCAAATATGCCATCACCCAACTCACCCTCGACTACAAGGACCTGCAGGATGCGATCGGCGGCGAGCCGATTGAGGTTGCGATCGCCAATCCTGAAACGCAGCGCAAGATCAAGCACGAGGTGCTCGACATCTTCTACGATGCCGACCTCTTGCGCCAGCGCAGCAGGCGATTTCTCGGCCGTGCGTGCTGGCTTCTCAGCCACGGACGCAGCTTTGTCAGTCTTGCACCGGTCGATGCGATCGAGGCCGATGCGAAGTCACATCAGGAATGGATAGACAGGTCGAAGCCCTTGCTGGCGCAGACGAAATCGGGCAACGGCGATTGCTTCAAACTGCTCCGGTACGGCCCGGCATCCTGAACTCCCGGCCGCACCGTTCGATTTGGAAGTCAGTCCCCCACACGTTGCAGCGTGCCGAGATGATTGTCGTCGAGAAAACCTACGGTCATGGCCGACGCCTTGCCGTCAGCGCCGACCACAAAACTTACGCCCGAGGGGCTGTCCGGCGTCTCCGCGTCGGGGAAGGTCAGGAAAAGGTCACCGTCGAAATGCCTCAATGAGTAGGACCGGCCGGCGGCCGGGCCTACCCTGAGCACAAGGTGGTCTCCCGCTTCCGACACAATCGCATCGCCGATGAAGTCGTTGGCGTACCGGCCGGCATAGACGCTGTCCGGCCCGGCTGGCCGTGGCGGAGACGGCGGCGCGGCATAGGCGGCCTTGGCCGCCGCGACCGCCGGACCGAACAGGCCCGCATAGATATCATTCCACGCCTTGACCCAGTCCTTCTCGACGTTACCGTCGAAGACGAGATCGGCGAAGCTGTCGGACAATCCCTCCGGCAGGCCAGTCGGAAAGGCGTTGGCGACGATGACGATGCCCAGCTTCTCCTTTGGGAAGACTGTCACCAGGGTACGCGCCCCGACACTGAAGGCGCCGGCGTGGCCCCAGCTCAGGCCGTGTCGGCCGAATTCGACGTTCCAGCCGAGGCCGTAGAACGATGCGCCGCCGGAGACGGGGTTGTTGCCGCGCGCTATCAGCGGAACATGCGTCTGGCTTAGCGCATCGGCGGCAATCAGTGTCTTGCCGGCATAAACGCCGTTGCCGAGGATGAGGCGCAGCCATTGCGAGAGGTCACGTGCCGTGGAGCTGACGCCGCCGGCGGGCGCCTGCGCATCCGGATCGCGCTCTATCTTCGCGGCCCAGGCGCCATCGACCTTGACGTGAAGCGCAGCACGGTTGCTTTGCTTGACGAAGTCCGAATGACGGGAACTGGTCGAGGCCATGCCAAGCGGACGGTAGAGCTTCTCCTCGGCGACCTCCTCCCAGGGCTTTCCTGTCGGTGTCGCGGCTGCCATGGCACCCTCTGTCAATCCGAAATTGCTGTAGGCATACCCGGCGCGAAAGCTCGACGATGGTGGCACGAACCGCAGGCGATGCACGATCTCGACGCGGTCGTAGCCAATACCTTCGAGGTCGTCTCCGGCGGTGCCTGGAAGCCCGCTGCGATGCGAAAACAGGTCACGAACGGTGAGTTGGCTCGCCGGATAAGGATCGGCCAACCGGAAGGCCGGATCGAGATCGGCGATCTTCGAATCCCAGGACACGATCCTGTCGCTAACCAACGCCGCTACGACGGTGGCGGAAACCGGTTTGGAAAGGGAGGCGATCTGGAACACCGTGTCGGCGTCGACGGTCTCTGGCTTGCCGGCCTCGCGATGCCCAAAACCCTTGAGGAAGATCACCTCGTCATCGCGCACGACGCCGATGGCGAGACCGGGTACAGCACCGTCCGCTACGGCGGCTTCGGCAAGCGCTTCGAGCTTCGACAGGGCAGCAGTGATGCGCTCGGGCGTGAGGGTATCGGCCGGCGCCGCGTGCGGCCAAAGCACCATTGCGGCGATGAAGACCCAAACCCTCCAATGACAGAGATTCCGATTCAGCCGCATGCACAAGCCTCCTCCCAAGCATTCACAAGGCCATGATACAGGGCCGCACGGGTGAGGCCAGCCCTTCTCGGGCCATTCGCGCAACCGGACGGTCGATCTCCTGATCGGCCGCGCCGACGACGCCATCACCTCTGCCGGGCTACCGCATCGACGTCGAAAGCGCGCTGATCGAACATCCGGCGGTCAACGAGCGAGTTGCCGAAGACACCCAGCGGCAAGATTCAGCGGTTCCTGCTGAGGAAGGCCGAGGTGGAGAAGCGGAAGGGGGTGATGATGCCGATCTCCCCACTTGTGGGACCCGAAGGACGGGCGAGACCCGTGGCTCGCCCGTCCTTCGGGTCCCACA
>NZ_RZPQ01000202.1:0-8274 GCF_003999135.1 Mesorhizobium sp. M7A.F.Ca.CA.004.06.1.1
ACCTGCGGCTGGTGGGCGGCGGCAACGATCTGTTTGTCACCGTGGGAACCGTTCTGCTCAGCGCCGGCTTCTTCTTTGTCCTGACCACCTTGCTTCCAGGCCAAACATTCTGGATCGCAGGCATCCTCGCGGTTTTCGCCTGGGGGCTCGCCGAAATCGTCACGCGTCAGCACCGGATGAAATTATCGTCGTCCGTGCTTGCCCTGATTTTCATGGCCGCCATTCTGGCCGCTCTGGCGCTACAGGTGGAGGCCAGCTTCGGCATACGCAAGCCGGAGACTATCTGGCAGCTATTGGCGTTGCGCCAGACGGCGTCCCAGGCCGGATATCTGTTCCTGGGCGGAGGAATAATCGCGGCGGCGATCTATTTCTGGCGTTTTCGCGTCCCCATCATTGCCGGGGCTATCGCCATCGCTTTTACACTGCTTGCCTTCCTGCAAACGGCGATAATCCTGTATGATAGCGTGACAGCGGGTGCGATTGCGCCACCGCGTATGGAGGATGTTCCCGAATTGCTCCGCGCGGCACTTTACATGCCGCTGATCTGCGGCCTGATCGTGTTCGCAACGGGTGTAGCTTTTGACATTTACGACAGGGATCGACGCAAGATCTGGTCCGATTGCGCTTTCTGGCTGCATGTCGTCTCGGCGCCCATGCTGGTGCATCCGCTCTTCATCATGGCAACCGGCCAGAACGTCGTGTTCGGACATATCGCGCCGGATGCCAATGCAACCATCATGCTGACTATACTGATCCTTGGCTTCCTCTATGTCGCGCTTGCCATCGACCGCCGTTCGCTTCTGGTTCCGACATTGGCTTACTTCGGCTCGCTGGGCATCTATTATCTGGTGAATTCCGCCTCCGATTCGACGGGCATCCCGCCTTTTGCCTTGATCCTGGTCGTTGTTGGCGCGCTGATCATTCTGTTCGGGGCTGGCTGGCAGCGTATCCGGCGGATTGTGGTCAAACCCACCTTGCCGGCTGCCGTGATCCGCCGGCTACCGCCGCTGAAGGCGTGACAAGGCTTGTGATGGTCGAGACGGCGACGCGAAACGAGGGGGAATGAACCGATGACGACACCGACCGCGGAGAACAGCTATTCGGCCTATGAAGACAGCTGGCGGATGGGGCTTCTGCTCGTCCTCGCCCTGATCATCTTCCAGGCCGGGGCGCTCTACGGCATGGGGCGAGCGCCGATCTGCACCTGCGGCTACGTCAAGCTCTGGCATGGCGTCGTGCAGAGTTCGGAGAATTCCCAGCACATTTCGGACTGGTATACGTTCTCGCACATCATCCACGGCTTCCTGTTCTATGCGCTGGCAAGATTCCTGTTCCCGCGTTCGCCGATCGGCTTGAGGCTGGCGTTCGCCGTCTTCATCGAAGGCGGTTGGGAGCTGCTCGAAAACAGCCCATTCATCATCGAGCGCTACCGCGCCGGCACCATCTCGCTCGACTATTACGGCGACAGCATCATCAATTCGGTGTCCGACACACTGGCCATGATGCTGGGATTTGTGATGGCGCGAAGGCTACCTATATGGGTGATCGTCAGCCTTGCCATCATCTTCGAACTCGGTACCGGCTATCTCATCCGGGACAATCTGACACTCAACGTGATCATGCTGCTGCATCCGTTCGAGGCCATCAAGCAGTGGCAAAGTGGAATCTAGTGATATGAGCACATTTTCTCCCCGCGAAATCGTTTCGGAACTCGACCGTTTCATCATCGGCCAGAAGGACGCCAAACGCGCCGTGGCCATCGCCTTGCGCAACCGCTGGCGCCGCCAGCAGCTGGAAGGCCAGATGCGCGAAGAGGTGATGCCGAAGAACATCCTGATGATCGGGCCGACCGGCGTCGGCAAAACCGAAATCTCGCGCCGCCTGGCGCGGCTCGCCGGTGCGCCTTTCGTCAAGGTCGAGGCAACCAAGTTCACCGAGGTCGGCTATGTCGGCCGCGATGTCGAGCAGATCATCCGCGATCTGGTCGAGATCGCCATCGGCCTGGTGCGTGAGAAGATGCGCGAAGACGTCAAGGCGCGCGCCCACGTCAACGCCGAGGAACGCGTGCTGGAAGCGCTGGTCGGCAAGACCGCGAGCCCGGCCACCCGCGATAGTTTCCGCAAGAAGCTGCGCGACGGTGAGCTCGACGACAAGGAGATCGAGGTCGAGGTTGCCGACACCGGCAGCGGCGGCATGCCCGGTTTCGAGATCCCCGGCATGCCCGGCGCCAATATCGGCGTGCTGAACATCAACGACATGCTGTCGAAGGCGATGGGCGGCAAGAAGACCAAGATGCGCAAGACGACGGTGAAGGAGTCCTACGATCTGCTGGTCAATGACGAGTCCGACAAGCTGCTCGACCAGGACGAAGTGGTGCGGCGGGCGCTCGATGCGACGGAGAATGACGGCATCGTCTTCCTCGACGAGATCGACAAGATCGCCTCGCGCGAAGGCGGCATGGGCGCCGGCGTTTCCCGCGAAGGCGTGCAGCGCGACCTGCTGCCGCTGATCGAGGGCACCACGGTGGCGACCAAATACGGACCGCTGAAGACCGACCACATCCTGTTCATCGCCTCCGGCGCCTTCCACGTCTCGAAGCCGTCAGACCTGTTGCCGGAATTGCAGGGCCGCCTGCCGATCCGGGTCGAGCTGCGGGCGCTGGAGAAGGACGATTTCGTCCGCATCCTGACCGAGACCGAAGCCAGCCTGATCAAGCAGTATATCGCGCTGATGAAGACCGAGGGCGTCGAGCTGACCTTCACCGACGACGCTATCGATTCGCTGGCCGGCATCGCCGTCGACCTCAACGCCAGCGTCGAGAACATCGGCGCAAGGCGGTTGCAGACGGTGATGGAGCGGGTGCTGGACGAAATCTCCTACGATGCGCCCGACCGCAACGGCACATCAGTCACCATCGATGCCGCCTATGTGGAGAAGCATGTCGGCGACCTGTCCAGGAATACCGACCTGTCGCGGTTCATCCTTTAAACGACGGCGCCGGAACGTTCCGGCGCCGGTCCAGGCAACATTTTCCGGCAAGCAAAATCATGTGTGGCCAGATGGTACCATCTGGCCACCTTTCGTAGTGCCGGGTGAAGGGGCGCTCTCGACTCGACCAAGAGCTTTACCTAGTTTGCGCGGCAATTCTCGATCTCTTGGTTTGACGGAATTCCGGGAAACCGTTTCACACTTTTCCTGGAATTGCTTGGGCGGCGGGTGCATGAAAAAACTGATCCTGGTCATTCTCGGCTTGACGCTGGCGGCGACGCTGTTCGCCGCCGAGGCAGCGACATTGGTGCCGCCGGGAAATCGCAATGCCGTGCAGCCCGACATTCCGGGTGCCTCCAGCCGGCGCACGCAGGCGACCAACACCAGCTTCCAGGCGAAGTACCGCAAGGTCTACGCCCTGCTGCAGAACGACGCCGGTCTGCGCGGCAAGATCAAGAAGGCAGCAGCCACCTACGGCATCGATCCCTTGCACATCGTCGGCGCCATCGTCGGCGAGCACACCTACAATGTCGATGCCTATGACCGGCTGCAGACCTACTACGTCAAGGCGATCTCCTATCTCTCCAGCAAGCTGTCCTTCGCCTATGAAGGCGAGGACATCACGGATTTCGTGCAGCGGCCGGAATTCAAGAAATGCGCCGCAATGTCCGACAGCTACGATCTGTGGGAATGCCGCGAGCAGGTGTGGAACCATTCGTTTCGCGGCAAGAGCGTCGGCGGGACCAGCTTTCCCGACGACCGTTTCGGCGCCACCTTCTTCCAGCCTTACTATGCCGGCCAGACCTTCGGCCTCGGCCAGCTCAATCCGCTGACCGCCTTGCAGATGAGCGATCTCGTGCACAAGGTTTCCGGCCTGCCGAAGCTCGACGTCGGCGATCCCAATTCGGTCTACAAGACCATCATGGATCCCGACCTGACGCTGCCCTACGTCGCCGCGACGATCCGGAAATCGATCGATGCCTATAAAAGCATTGCCGGCTTCGACATTTCGGGCAATCCGGGGGTCACCGCCACGCTCTACAATGTCGGCAATCCGGAGCAGCGCGCCGACGCGCTGAAGGCGGAGAACGACAGGCGCCGCGCCGCCGGCGAGCCGGAAAAGCTGCCGGAAGAGAATTACTATGGCTGGCTGGTGAATGATAAGCTGCCGGAGCTGAAGGCGCTGTTTTAGGGCGGCTCTCTGGCGTTAATTTGCCGACGCCTGCGCCGCCCCTCATTGCCCTGCCGGGCATTTCTCCCCGTATAGCGACGGGGAGAAAGGGGCCATCGTTGACCGCCACGCCCCCTCTGTAACGTTGCCGATTGGCGAAATCCTCGGCGAAAGCGCCCTTCTCCCCGTCACTATACGGGGAGAAGATGCCGGCAGGCAGATGAGGGGCAGCGCAGACGTCGACAATTGGCGCGACGGCTCAAGCCGCCAGCAACGACTTCAGCTTGACCGCCTGTGATCCCAGCGCTTCCGGCGCCGGTTTCGCGTGCTTGCCGATCAGCATGTCGGCCAGCCTGATATCGCGGGCGACCGCGTTGCCGGGGCCGATGCCGCTGGCCGCCACCAGCCTGCCGTCTTGCGCCAAATGGAAGAGAATGAAGGCGCCATCGCCGAGGTCGCGGCGCACGGTGCTGCTGCCTTCGTCGGACAGCCCGGCGATCTGCAGGGACAGACCATATTGATCCGACCAGAACCACGGCACCGCCGCATGCGCCTCGCCGGCACCGAGCATGTTCCTGGCCGCCAGCGCGCCCTGTTCCTGGGCGTTGCGCCAAGCTTCCAGCCGCACCCGACGGCCGCCATAGACGGCGAGCGGAAACGAGCAGCAATCGCCGGCGGCAAAGATGTCGGGATCGCTGCTGCGCAGTTCGGCATCGACTGCAATGCCATTGTCGATCGTAAGCCCCGCTTCGGCCGCAAGCCCGGTCACCGGCACGGCGCCGATGCCGATGATCGCGAGGTCGGCGACGATTTCCCGGCCGCCGGCAAGTGTGGTGCGCACCTGTCTGCCGTCGTCGGCGATGGATGCGATGCCATCCCCGCACAGGATATCGACGCCCTCGGCGACATGCGTATCATGGATGATTTCGGCGATCTCCGCCGGCACGCCGCGCATCAGGATGCGCGGCTGCGCCTCGATGACGGTGACATCAGCGCCGAGCTTGCGGGCCGCGGCCGCGAGTTCGAGACCGATGAAACCGCCGCCGATGATGGCGATCCGGTTGCCGGGGGTGAGGTGCGCGCGAATCGCGAGCGCGTCGGCGAAGGTCCTGAGATAGACGCAGTGCGCGCCAAGGCCGGGCATCGGCAGCTTGCGCGGCGTCGAACCCGTTGCCAGCAGGAGCTTGTCGTAAGGCAGGACCGATCCGTCCGACAGACGCACCGCATGCGCCGCGCGATCGATCGTCACGGCCTGGACGGAATGGACATGCCGGATCGATTTCTCGGCCAGAATTGCGTCGCTGGCGATCGCCTTGATCTCGGGCGCATCGCTGGCCATCGCCTCCTTGGACAGAGGCGGGCGCTCATAGGGCAGATGCGGCTCGTCGCCGACCAGCGTCACCGGCCCCTGATAATCGAGGTCGCGCAGCGCCAGTGCCGCGCGCCCACCGCATTCGCCGGCGCCGATGATGACCATTCCCCCCGCCATGTCGGTCATCCGATCTGAATCAGGACTTTGCCGGCGTCGACCTTGACCGGATAGGTCTTCAGGTTGACGCAGACCGGCGCGCCGCGGGCGTCACCCGTCTTGTAGTTGAAGCGGCCATTGTGCTTGGGGCATTCGATGATGTCATCCATCACCAGCCCGTCGGCCAGGTGCACCTTTTCATGCGTGCACAGGCCGTCGGTGGCGAAGAACTCGTCGTCGGGGCTGCGATAGATGGCGAAGGTGCGGCCGCCATGGTCGAAGCGCATCACATCCTCCTCGTCTATGTCGCCGGTGGCGCAGGCCTCGACCCAGTCGCTCATTCAAGTCCTCCCCAAAAGCAAATCCAGGAAAATTGCGCAGCGGTTTTCCGCCCGGAATTGCGTTAAAACAAACAGTCTAGATCGGATAGAAGCACGATCATTCCGCCGCGGCGGCGATAGTGTCGTTGTGGAATTCTTCGCGATATGGCCGTGCGGTCGGCGGCAGCTCGCGCTTGAGGAAATAGTCCTCGTTGCGCAGCTGGCGCAGGAAGACCGGGATCATCTCGCGATAGCCGGCCAGGATCGACGGTGTCGGCTCCGGCAGATCGTGCTTGATCAGTTCGTGCAGCCTCGGCAGCGCATGGTACGGCACCATCGGGAACATGTGATGCTCGACATGGTAGTTCATGTTCCAGTAGATGAAGCGGCTGATCGGGTTCATGTAGACGGTGCGGCTGTTCAGCCTGTGGTCGGTGACATTGTCGGCCAGGCCGCCATGCTGCAGCAACCCGACCATGACGTGATGCCAGGCGCCGTAGAGCCTGGGCAGGCCGACCAGCATCAGCGGCAGGAACGAACCGGTATAGAGCGCCAGCCCTACGGTGGCGGCATAGATCGCCGTCCAGATGCGGGCGACGCGGATCGCTTTGGGCTGTTCCTGTTCGGGAATGAAGGTCTTTTCGGCGGCGCTGACGGTGCCGGCGGCGTTGCGCAGCATGTCTGACATCGCATGCCAGGCGTCGAGCACGCCAGCGAAGCCCAGCATGGCGCGAACCAAATCAGGCGGCCGCATGACCGAGATTTCCGGGTCGCGGCCGACGATGACGGTGTCGGTGTGGTGGCGGGTGTGGCTCCAGCGCCAGGTCACCGGATTGCGCATGATCATGAAGCAGGCGATCTGATAGACCGCATCGTTCATCCACTGCGTCCGGAAGGCGGTGCCATGACCGCATTCGTGCCAGCGTGAATCCGTCGAGGAGCCGTAGAGCACGCCATAGACGAAGAAGAACGGCACGCACCACCAACTGCCCCAGAACCAGGCACCGCCGGCGCCGCTGACGATCAGCGCGGCGAACCAGATTGCCGTATCGCGGATCGCGGGCCCGTCGGAGCGCTGCATCAGCTCCTTCATCTGCTTGCGCGGCACGTCGGTGTGATACCACTCGGCCGCCGATAGGCCGGTCTCGACGGCGAGCTTGGCGTCGCGGCCGATCAGGCTGTAGTCACGCCGGGACGGCGCAGTGGACATGATTGCCTCCCTCGGCAAAGGCATCCGCCAGAGCGAATGTCCTGAAATCCTTTGGTTTCGAGCGTCAAAGTAACGCCGACCGATGATGGACTCAACATCACAAAGATAGTTTCTATCATTTCCCATCAGGATGATGTACGAAGGCTCAAGCAAACCCGACGAGGCAAGCATGGTGAAGCGGCCGACAATATCAGATCTGGCGCGCATCTCGGGCGTCAGTGTCGCCACCGTCGACCGTGTGCTGAACAACCGGCTGCCGGTGCGCGAAGAGACAGCGCGCCGCGTCTACGAGACCGCTACCGATATCGGCTACCACGCCGCCGGCCTTATCAAGCAGCGCATGCGCCAGGAATTGCCGGAGTACCGGCTGGGCTTCCTGCTGCTGCGGGGCAATGATGCCTTCTACGGCGACTTCGCGCGGGAACTCGAACTGGCCATCTCGCGATCGCAGCGCTTCCGCGGCGTTGCGACCATCGATTTCGCCAGTTCCCTGGCTCCCGACGAGATCGCCTCGCAGATGCGCAGGCTGGCGGCGAAATCGAGGGCCATCGCCGTTGTCGGTCCGGACCATCCGACCCTGACAGCGGTCGTGGAAACCTTGAAGGCGAGAGGGCAGCCGGTCTTTTCGGTGCTGTCCGACTTTGCCGCCGGCATCCGGGAGGGCTATATCGGCCTCGACAACCGCAAGGTCGGGCGCACCGCCGCATGGATGATCTCCAAAGCAGCCAAGCGGCCCGGCAAGGTCGCCCTCTTCGTCGGCAGCCACCGCTTCCATGGCCATGAGCTGCGCGAGATCGGCTTTCGCTCCTTCTTCCGGGAGCATGCGCCGGAGTTCAGCGTGCTTGAAACGCTGGTCAATCTGGAAGCCAACCAGGTGACCCATGACGCGATGATCGATCTTCTGGCGCGTTATCCGGATCTTGCCGGCTGCTACGTCGCCGGCGGCGGCATGGAAGGCGCGGTCTCGGCGCTGCGGGCAGCGAAGCCCGCGACCATGCCGGTGGTGGTCTGCAACGAGATCAACGCCGAATCGCGCGCGGCACTCGCCGACAACATCCTCACCATGGTGATCTCGACCCCGCTCGCCGCTTTGTGCCGTGAGCTCGCCGACCTGATG